>CANJXD010000581.1 GCA_947478535.1 Acetobacteraceae bacterium | reverse complement strand
CGCCACCCGCGATCGTGTCGTTGCCTCCACCGCCCAAAAGCCGGTCCTGACCCTCATCACCCGAGATGAGATCGCCGCCATCGCCACCCTCGACGATGTCCGCGCCGGCACCGCCGGCCAGGACATCGTCTCCTGAATCGCCATTCACCCGGTCATTGCCGCTGCCACCGCGGAGGCGATCGTTGCCATCGCCGCCCGCAAGGGCGTCTTCACCGGCCCCACCGTCCAGGGTGTCATTGCCGAGGCCGCCCTGTCCTCGGTCATTCCCGTCCCCGCCGCGGAGGCTATCGTTGCCATCGCCGCCCGCAAGGGCGTCTTCACCGGCCTCACCGTCCAGGGTGTCATCGCCGAGGCCGCCCTGTCCTCGGTCATTCCCGTCACCGCCCAGGATTTCGTCATTGCCGTCGCTGCCTTCGAGCCGGTCATCGCCGCCGCCACCGGTAAGCGTGTCGTCACCAAGGCCACCCAGCAGATTGTCGTTACCGGCCTCCCCGAGCAGACCGTCGTTGCCAATGCCGCCGTCCAGCGTATCGCTACCGCCGCCGCCGAACAGCGTCTCGCTGCCGCCTGTGCCGATGATGCTGTTCGCGCCGTTGTTTCCCCACACCGTAAGGTCTTCCACCAGCAGCAGCACCCGTTCGACGTTCAACGGTAGGACGAAGGAGGCCTGGAGCCATATCGTATCGCTGCCGCCTGTGGTTGCTTCGACTACCACATCGTCGCTGTCGGTGATGACATAGGTGTCATCGCCGAGGCCGCCCGTCATCGTGTCCGCCCCAGCGCCGCCATCCAACAGATCGTCACCGTTGCCGCCCGAAAGGGAGTCGGCGCCGTCGGCGCCGTAGAGCTGGTTTCTTGCCGCGTCGCCCGTGATCACGTCGGCGAAGGCTGAGCCGAGAACATGCTCAACATTCAGCACCACGTCGCCCGAGGCATCGCCGCCTGCATTGCCGTCTTCAGCGCCGAGCGTCAGTACGATACCCGAGGCCGAGGCGGCATAGTCGACGAAGTCGTCTCCCGCACCGCCATCGAGGAGGTCCGCCCCAACCCCTCCGACAAGCGTGTCCCCGCCATTGCCGCCGGCGAGCGTGTCGGCGCCTCCACGGCCTGCCAAGCGGTTGGCGCCACTGTTGCCGACAAGGATATCGTCGAAGGCGGAGCCGGCGAGGTTCTCGATGCCCGAAAGGCTGTCACCCCAGGCGTCACCGCCGCTGTTCCCGGCGGAATTCACCGTCACGGTCACGCCTGCGGACGATGCGGAATAATCCGCCGTATCTGTGCCGGCGCTGCCGTTCAAAGAGTCCGCACCGATGCCGCCGGACAGAGTGTCCCCGCCAGCGCCACCGTTCAGCGTGTCATTGCCGTCCCAGCCGCTGAGAAGGTTGGCGGCCACGTCGCCAGTCAACCGATCGCCGAAGGCTGAGCCTGAGATGTTCTCGATGGCCGAAAGGGCGTCGCCCGCCGCGTCGCCACCCAGGTTCCCTCGGGTGGCATTGACCGTCACCGAGACGGCTGCTGCAGAGGTCGAGTAGTCAGCGGTATCGAGGCCCGTGCCGCCCGCGATACTGTCGGCGCCTGAGCTGCCCAGCAGGGTGTCATTACCCGTGCCGCCGTTGATCCTGTCGTTCCCAGCTCCCCCCTGGAGGAAGTTGGCATCGCCGTCACCTGTCAGTGTGTCTGCGAAGACGGAGCCCACAAGGTCCTCGATGCCGGACAGGCGGTCGCCCGCGGCGTGACCGCCTGCGTTGCCGACGCGTGCATTCACCGTGACCATCACGGCCGTGCCGGAGGAACTGTAGTCGGCCGTGTCGCGACCGCCCCCGCCTTCGATGCTGTCCGCACCTTCGCCGCCGGTGAGGCTGTCATTGCCCGCGCCACCACTGAGCGTGTCACTGCCACCGCCGCCCAGCAGCAGGTTTCCCAGGGCGTCGCCAGTCAAGGCGTCGGCGAAGTTGGACCCGCTGAGGTTCTCGATGCCGGAAAGGTCATCCCCTTCCGCATCGCCGCCCGTATTGCCCGTCGTCGCATTGATGGTGACGCTCACGCCGGCGGCCGACTTCGTATAGTCTGCCAGGTCTCTCCCCTCCCAACCGCGAAGCTGGTCCGCGCCGCCGCGGCCGGCCAGGCTGTCGTTTCCGGCGCCACCAGAAATCAGGTTGGCACCATCATCGCCTGACAGGACATCGCCGAACCCTGAACCGGAGAGGTTCTCGAAACCGATCAGGACGTCGCCGGCGGCATCCCCACCCGCGTTGCCGTCCACGGCATTGACGGCAACGGTGACGGCGGCGGCGGAGAGGCTGTAGTCTGCGGTGTCCACGCCGGCGCCGCCATCGAGTGAATCGCCCCCCCCGCCACCGTGCAGCACATCCGCGCCGTCCATGCCCTGCAGAATACTCGCAGTGGAATCGCCTGCCATCGTGTCGTCGAAGCCGGATCCGATGACGATCTCGATGCCGATCAGCGTATCGCCCGCGGCCGCGCCACCGACGTTTTCCGCGCCCGCGCCCAACATGAGGCGAATTGCGGCGGAGGAGCGGGTATAGTCCGCCGTATCAGTGTCGGCGCCGCCATCCAGCAGGTCCGCGCCGAGGCCGCCCACGAAGCTGTCCTCCCCCGATCCACCGGCGAGGGTGTTGGCGGCGTCGTCGCCGGAAAGAGCGTCACCGAAGGCGCTGCCGATCAGGCCCTCAATGCCGGAAAGGCGATCGCCGTCCGCCTCGCCCCCCGTATTGCCGGCCACCGCGTTCACCATGACGCGCACAGCAGCGGTCGACGCGGCGTAGTCGGCCATGTCCAGGCCGGCTCCGCCGACCAGAGAATCTGCATCGAGGCCGCCCGCCAGCGTGTCTGAGCCATTGCCGCCCGCGACGGCATCGGCGCCGTCGCCGCCCTCCAGCCGGTTCCCGGCGGCGTCACCGTTCAGGGTGTCGCCGAACGCGGAGCCGCGCAGGTTCTCAATGCCGGAAAGAATGTCGCCGTCTGCGTCGCCACCGGCGTTGCCGAAGGCCGCGTTGACGGTGACGGACACGGCATCGAAGGATGAACTGTAGTCCGCGATGTCGACCCCGGCGCCGCCCACGAGGATGTCCGCGTCGCCCCCGCCGTCAAGCACGTCGTTGCCACTGCCGCCGTCGAGGGAGTCCGCGCCCCAGCCACCGACGAAGATGTTGGCCGCGGCGTCTCCGATCAGCGTGTCGTCGAAATCGGTGGCGCGGATGATCTCGATGCCCGACGTCATGTCGCCAGCGGCCTCACCCATGGCCATGCCGAGGCCAAGGTCCATGGCTAAGGCCTCTGTGGCGCCAGCGTAATCCGCCATGTCCACCCCGGCGCCACCGACCAGGCTGTCTGCCCCCTGGCCTCCCTCCAGGGTATCGTCGCCGTCGGCGCCTTCCAGCGTATCGTCCCCGCCACCGCCCGAAAGCTTGTTGGCGCCGGAATCCCCGTTCAAGACGTCGCCGAAGGCCGACCCGATCAAGCCTTCGATGCCGGCCAGCGCGTCACCCGCCGCATCGCCCCCAGCATTCCCGGCGGCCGCATTGACGGTGACAGTGACGCCAGTTTCCGAGAGCGAGTAGTCAGCCACATCGAGACCAGCGCCGCCGTCGAGGGTGTCGGCCTCCGTGCCGCCGAACAGGCTGTCGAAGCCGTTGCCGCCGAGCAGGCTGTCGGCGCCCGCGCCACCGTCCAAGGTGTCGTCGTCATCGCCGCCGTCGAGGGTGTCGGCCTCCGTGCCGCCGAGCAGGCTGTCGAAGCCGCT
>CANJXD010000580.1 GCA_947478535.1 Acetobacteraceae bacterium | reverse complement strand
GTTGCGGGCTGCGGGGCAGCGCCGCCGATCATCTCGAAATGGGCGAGGGGCCCGAGCTTCGCTTCCAGCCAGGCACGGGGATCGGAGATCAGCACGAGGTCGAACCGCGCCGTCCGGTCCTTCTGCCCCGGGCCGGCCGGGCGGTAGGCGACAACCGAGGAGGAGGGGGACAAATTGCTATTAGAGAGATCCCTATAATAGCAGTTTGTCCCCCTCCTCTGGTTCTGCTTCTTGGCCGCGTCGCGGCTCGGCCAGAGGTCGGGAAACGCCTTTGCCATATCGGCGGCGTTCTCCAGGACCGCCCCAGCGGCGGCCATGATGTCGTGGTCGGTCGGGCGCACATCGTCCCAGTCCAGCACCTCATGCACCGCGACCGGCAGCACGACGTCGGTCAGGAGATCGACCTCCAGCGGCGTCGCCGCCGTGCGGTTCACGCCGCGGCCGCGCCCGATGGCCTGGATCAACTCGCCCTCGCAGATCGTCCAGCGGATGGCCTCGACGGTCGGATCGGCATGCGTCGCGCCCGGCAGCGCGTGCACGCCGCCATCGGCCAGCGCGATGCGGCGCTCCTCCTGCTCATACCACCAGTCCACATCACCCCGGCTGGCGAGCGGGGGGCAGTTGGTCACCGCGGCGGCCAACGCCTCCACGGTCAGCGGCGCCGGCAGGGTCCGGCCGAGCACCATCAGCCCGGTGACGCTGCGCCAGCGGTCGATGCCGCTAAGGGCGTTGAAGTGTATCGCCTGGACGTTGCGCGGCAGTCCTGCCGCCCGCAGCGCATCTACCGCCGCCTTCTGGGCGATGATCAGCAGGTCGGGCGATGACGCGCTGCGACCGCGCAGGCTCGCCGCCCGCAGGGCGATCAGCGCCGAGACCTGGCGCCGATGGTTCTCGGCCGCACTGCGATCGCGGGGCTTGGCATCCTCGCCCGGCGTCAGGGCCTTGGCGCTCACCGGCGCGCGCAAAATTTGGCGGACCCGCACATGCGGCTCCGTGGCCATCAGCGGCTCGGCGATGGTGACTTCGGGGATGAAGGGTGTGACGAGCTCCGGCCGCAGCGTGGCGTCGAGATGCAGGATCGGTCCCTGGGCGCCCCAGCCATCGCGCAGATCGGCACGCCAGGTGAGGCGGAGACAGCGGACCGTGCCATGTTCCGACATGGTATCGACCAGCACTGCGCCGGCGACATCATGGTCATTCTCCAGCGCCTCGGCGATCAGCAGCCACATGGCCGCAGCGCGGTTGGGCGGCGCCCAGGGCTCGCCCTCCTTCGGGAGCACGGCGGCGATGCGGCGCCGCCGCTCGCTCGGATCCATGCCGGGAGTGATGCCGGGATTGCGCATGCGGCGATGCTCAAGGCCTGCGGCCTGGCGGCAGCGCTCCGGCGTCAGCCCGGCGGCGCGCAGTGCGACGACGGAGAGCGGGCCGTTGGTCGCAGTGGCCAGGACCTTCCATAGCCGCTCGCGCTGGGCACCGAGATCGGCCGTCGCCTCCCAATCCTCCTGGTTGCGTGATGTGTAGCACTGCACCGTGCCGAGATGCGGTCGCAGCCCATCCAGCGTGAGCAGCGCCTTGCCGTCCGTGCCACGCAGCCCGGCACTCCAAAACCCCTCATCCAGCACCAGCAGGCCGACCGCACCGAGTTCATTGGGGGCTTGGTGGAACAGCGTGTCATGCGCTGTCAGCACGATTTGCGCCGCCTCCAGCCGGGGCTTTTGCGCCTGGTAGCCGCAGGAGGTGTAATGCGGGCAGATATGCGTGACGCCGCGCCGGGTGACCTTGCAACTCGTTGTTTCGACGATGCGCTCCACCTCCATCGCGTCGAAGGGCGCCGAGGGGTCGAGGCACATGAGGCGCTCTGGATTGTCCGGCGAGGGGTCCGGGGCGGTTCTGCCCTTCCAAACCATCGCGTCGACGTCCAGGGCGTAGAAGGCCTCTCGCTGCTCCTCGGCCAGATCGTGGCGCGGCACGCCGATGACGATCTTGCGGCCATGCAGGGCCTCGCTGCGCAGCAGGCCGGCGACGCTGCGCTGCATCGCCCTGGTCTTGCCGATGCCCACACCGACCGGTAGGGCGAGACGCGGCGGGCGGGGCTCGGCGTTGAAGTCTAGGAGCATGCCGCCTCCCGCTGTTCGGCGCCGCCGTCGGGCGTTGCGCTCGCCCAGGGCGGTGCGGCCGGCTTCCAATCGGCGTCGAGCGGGTCGGCCGTCCAATGTGCTGCTACATCGGCCATGAACTCGGCGACCTGGTCATCCAGTGTGGCGCGGATGCTGGTGAGATCGAGGACGGCCAGCGGATAGGTCGGCGTGAGCGGGGCCAACGGTGCGGCGGCCCAGATCGCGTCGCGCACCGCGTCGATCCCACAGGCCGCGGCCAGGTCGTTGAAGTCGCCCGGGATCGGGGGAATGGCGAGCAGGGATTGGGTGGCGCGGGCCGCGGCGGTGGCGGCTGCCACGCCTGGATTGGTGTCACGCCCCGGCTTGAGGTCGTTGTCGGCCAGGATCACCAAAGTGGCTTCCGGGAAGCGTGCCTGGATCAGTGGCGCGACGCGCACGAGATTGCCCGCATCCATCGCCGCGACCACTGGCAGGTCAGTGGCGGCGTGGGCGCTGGCGCCGGTGGCCCAGCCCTCGCAGAGCAGGATGGCAGGTGCACTCTCCAGCGGCCCGCCGATCAGCGCAAAATGGTCCGCCTTGGCACCGCCGGACAGAAACCGCTTGGTGCCATCCTCGTAGATGCGCTGGATGCTGTGGATGGTACCGTCCAGATCGATCAGCGGAATGATCAGCGTGGCGCCCATATCCATCCGGATCCCGAAGGGCTGCACGCCTTTGCGGCGGAGATAAGCCTGATCCGGATCGGCGGGGCCGGCATGCTCCCATTGTGCCTGCGCGGCCCGGCGCGCGATGCGGTGCTGCTCAATGGGATCCACATCGTTCGCGGGCGGTGCCAGCACGATCGCCGGGACTGGTGTGGGCGCGCGTTCGGCAGGTGCCCAGGCCGGCAGGCCGAGCCACGTCCGCGCCCAATCGGCGGCTTCGCGCCAGTCGCCGCCGCGCTCGCGCACGATGAGCTCGAAGGGGCCACCACCGCTGCCAGCAGCGTGATCGAACCATGTGCCGACCTTGGCACCGCTCATGACCGCGGAGAGGCTGCCGCGGCGGTTCCAGCGCCATTGGCGTGCGGTACGCCGGGATGGCTTGCCGAGCAGTTCCTGCAGCAGCGCGGGCCAGCTGGCGATCAACGCTTTGCGCAGTTCCTCGAGGTCGCGGCTCATGCGGTTTCCTCGTGCTGGCCATAGGCGGCGCATCGACTTCCCCGCGGTGGGAATTCGAGATGCGCCGGCGTGGCGGGTTGCGATCGGTGGGGGGCGCGGAGCCCCCTGCGAATTACTTACGGAATCGCCCGGGGATGATTCTCAGCGGGTCGGCAGGTCGAGATGCGGGAGGGGGCTGGGGCGGGTGGCGTCCGCAGATTTCCCCCTACCCATAGAACCACGAGATTGATTTCCGGTCTAGTAATTCTAAGCATAGACCGCCTACGAATGAACGCGCACCGCTACGCAGGAGCACCATTCATAAATCACAACGCTTTAAAGCCAACCCGTTGACTGTCGGAGAGCAGTTTTAGTTGCGTTTGGTAGGCGGTCGATACTGCAAACCGCGCGTTGAAACCCCCAAGCTTGCAAAACAGCGTGCAAATCTTTCCAGATTCCCTGGGTAAACAGCGTCCAAAAGTTTCCACCCAGGGTCATGCGATCATCCGGCCTTT
>CANJXD010000579.1 GCA_947478535.1 Acetobacteraceae bacterium | reverse complement strand
GCCACCGGCGGAAACGGTAACTGTGGCTGTCGTGCGGGGCATGACCATTTCGATATTTCACCTGACGCCCTCAAGGGTAAACTTCCGGGGGGTCGATGTCTCACCGTTGTTGGCACGGAGGGCGGCGGCGCCACCGACCCAGAGTGCAATGGCCACGGCCTCCCGGGCGTGAGGCTGAGGTAGGGCGGGGCAGGAGGCCAGAGCAGGAGCTGCTGACGGAGCTGCTCGACGAGATCCGGAAGGTGTTGCCGATGACGCCGCTCGGGTTCGAGTCGGACAACGACAGCGTGTTCATGAACGAGACGGTACGGGACCAATGCGCCGGAGCGAGGCGGAAGTTCCAGCGGTGTACCCTAAGAAGCCGCTGCGGACGCTGCAGCAGTGAGTGAAGGGTTGGCGGGCGGAGATGGCACGGGAACTCGTTCTCGGGCCGGCATCGGGCGGTGCGGTTGGGAGCGGTCGTGAGGCAACGGGCGTTCAGCCCGGGAGCATTTTCAGGTGAGGCAGTACGCGTTCCTATCCAGTTTATCGCGCTACACCGGCTTGGCCACTACGCCAACCGAGGCGACAAGGCGGGCCGAAATCAAGGTGGCGGCAGGAAGGCATTCGTCATCAGTTGCCCCAGTGGCGGTGGAGAGTCTCCGAGCAGGCCCAGCCGCCGCATCAGACCGACAGCATCGGCCCAGGCGGCCACGTCCATCGTCCCTGGCGCGCACCGTCCAGGGGGCGACAGGGCAAGCTGAATGCGTCGAAGCACCCGCGGCGCGGCGCCGACGGACAACTGTGCGAGCGCCGCCGGTGGCTGCAGCGCCAGCACCTCCTCCTGCGCCGCCGGATCGCGCATGAGCGTCAGGCCGCGCAGGCAGGCTCGCAACAGGCCGCGCAACGCCGCGTGCCGCGCAGGGTCATCGACCAAGTCTCGCCGCGCCAGGATGGCACCGCCCGGCATGGGGGCGATGTCGTCGATGGCCAGGTAGTGCAGCGCCTCGCCCGCCGCTGCCAGCATTTCGCGCGTCTCGTAGAAGACGAAGAAGCCGTCCACCTCTCCGCGTCGCATCGCGGCCAGCCCGTCAAGCCCAAGCCCGGTGACCACCTGCCGGACGCCCGACGGATCAAGCCCGGCGGCGAGGGCGATGGCATCAAGCTGCTGCCCGGTGCTCCCGCCTGCTGACACGACGCCGATGCGTCGCCCCTGAAGATCGGCCGCGCACCGCAAGGGCCGACGCGGGTCCGAGGCGATTTCGAAGAAGCCGCGATACGCGACCTGCGCGATCGAGATGATCGGCGCGCCCCGCGTGGCTATGGCGGGACAGGACGCCAGCGGGGCCGCCATGCCGAGGTCGGCATCGCCGCGCGCCACGGCGCCCACGGCATCCGCGGTACTGGCACCGGCGGTGATCGCCAACGCCACGCCTTCTTCGGCGAACCACCCGCGCGCCATCGCGATGGCCAGGAACCCCTGCAGCAGCGTCGGGCGCGATGGGCTCGTCCAGCGCAGCGTGGTGATCATGCCTCAGCGTCCGCTGATCACATCGCGCTGCATGCGCTCGGCCATCTCGCCCATTCGTGGCTCGATCAACTTCCAGTCCAGCCGCAGCAGGCGATCGAGTGGCGCGACACGGGGCGCGACGTCCGGCGCCAGCTGCACCCGGCGGTTGGCCATGCCGGATTGCATCCCGTTGCCGAACGCCGTCTGCACCTCGACCGACATGGCATGGTCGATGAAGGCGAGGATGAGGTCGCGGTTCCGGACCTTGGCGGGCACATGGTAGGACAGGATGCCAACCGGCGCGCCTTCGCGCGGGACCACGAAATCCACGGGCGAACCGCCATCCTTTATGGCCCAGGCGCGCGCGCCGCCCAGGCTCGCCACCGTCGCCTCCCCGCGCTGCAGCAGCGCTGGCACCTCGTTGGGTGATCTGAACCAGCGGAAGACGTTCGGCCGCAGCCGCCGCAGCGCCTGGTAGCCGGGCTCCAGATTGGTCTCGCTGCCGCCATTGAGCTTTGCCGCAATCACGATCAGCTCATAGAAATAGCCGCCGGCGATGTCGGGCAACACAAGCTGGCCGCGGAAGCGCGGGTCCCACATGTCGGCCCAGGCCGCCGGCGGCGGCGTGACGCGGTCGCTACGGTAGGCGAGGCCATTCTCAACATAGTTGAAGCCGACTGCCTTGCGGTCATAGGCGTCGTAGAAGAAGGGATCCACGTCCCGCAGGTTCGGCACCATCTCCGGCGTGATGTCGAGGAAGACGCCCGGGTTCGTCAGGGCCTTCATCGCGACGGGCAGAGACAGGAAGGGAAGGTCGATCTCCGGGTCGTCACGGTTGATCAGCGTGCTGGTCAGCCATTCGGTCGGCGATCCGTACCGGATCTGGAAGCGCGCGCCGGTCTTCTGCGTGAAGGGATCCATCACGAAGCGGCGGTAGTTCTGTTCGTAGACTCCGCCGAACAAGGTGGTGACGATGGTGCGGGTCTGCGCCCGGACCTGCGGCGGCGCCGCCAGCATCGCACCCGCCGTCGCACCCGCGGCCAGCACGTCCCGCCTTGCCCGTACGCTTCGCATCCAGTCGGTCATCGCATCCTCCTGCCTTGGTTCAATCGCTCAATGGCCTGACGGCGCCCGGTTGCCAGGCGAGCCGCACGCGCGCCCCGGCCGACAGCGCCGAAGGGTGCTCCTGCTGCACCGCGCTCGCCTGGCGCACGAGCAGCGTGACCCGCGGCGCGGCATCGGGCCGCACGCGATAGGTCGAGAGACTGCCGTGATAGACGGCGTCCAGCACCGTACCCTCCGCGCTGTTGGGCGCGGCGGCCTCGCCTGTCGCGGGCATGATCGCGATGCGTTCGTCACGGATCGCGGCGTGGGTGGTATCGCCGGTGACCGAGCCGGGCTCCGCGAGCAGCACAAGGCCATCGGCATCGAGCAGCGGCGTGCCGCCGGCCACGGCGCGCACAGGCAGGATGTTGCCCACGCCCATGAAGTCCGCCACGAAGCGCGTCCGCGGGCGCTCGAAGATGGCGGCGGGTGCGTCGAGCTGCTCGATCCGCCCCGCATTCATCACCGCGACCTGGTCGGAAAGGATCAGCGCCTCCTCCTGGTCATGGGTGACGAAGATGGCGGTGATGCCGAGCCTGCGCGTCAATTCCCTTAGCTCGACCTGCATCGTCTCCCGTAGCTTGCGGTCGAGCGCGCCGAAGGGTTCGTCCAGGAGCAGCACGCGCGGGCGGATGACCAGCGCTCGCGCCAAGGCGACGCGCTGCTGCTGGCCACCGGAGAGCTGCGCCGGATAGCGGGCGCCGAACTGGCCGAGGCGCACCATGTCGAGCGCCTCCGCGATGCGTGGTGCACACGCGGCCGCGGCGATGCGGCGCATGCGGAGACCAAAGCCGACATTGTCCGCGACCGTCATGTGCGGGAACAGCGCATGGCTCTGGAAAACCATGCCGATGTCACGGCGATGGGTCGGCATGCGCGTCACATCCTCGCCACCCAGCAGGATCGCGCCGGCATCGGGCTGCACCAGACCGGCGATGGCCCGCAGCGTCGTCGTCTTGCCGCACCCGGAGGGACCGAGCAGCGTGACGAAGCTGCCGGATGCCACCGAGAGCGAGACGTCATCCACCGCGGTCGCGGCGCCGTAGGTCTTCCGCAGGGCGCGGACATCCACCGTGGCCATCAGCCCCCCAGAACGCGACGCAGACCGACCAGGCGCTCCATCAGCACCGCCGCGCCCAGCGAGAAGGCGATCAGCATGGTGGAGATGGCGGCGACCGATGG
>CANJXD010000578.1 GCA_947478535.1 Acetobacteraceae bacterium | reverse complement strand
TGGCTCACGCCGGTGGTGGCGGTGTTGGTCAAGGGGTGGAAATTGACCCGCTCCGCCCGCGCCAAGGCGTGGTCGAGCACGAACCTGACCCGATGGCCGGTGTCGTTGATGAGGGCGAAGGCCGTCACCGACCCCGGCGTCACCCCCAGCGCCGCTTCCAGCCGCTCGGCGCTGCCGAACGACAGCCTGGCCGATCCGATCACCGGCGGCAGGGCCTTCAAGTCGATCACCGTCAGGTCCGCCGCCGAGATCAGCCACAGCTGGCCCTTGGCGTCCTTGAGGAACAGGTTCTTGGTGTGGGCGCCGGGCAGCCGGGCCTTGATCTCCGCGCCTTCCCCCACCCGGAACACCGCCGGATGCTCCAGGGTCGCATGCTCGATCCCCAGCTGGTCCAGGAAGGCGATCAGGTCGGCGCGGGATTTCATCGCCCCTATCCATAGCGGAACTGGACGGGATGGCGAACGCCTGGGTACAGGAATAACCGCCCCCACCATCCGGAGCCCGCCATGATCCTCGAGTGCTACCCCACCGCCGAGCGGCCCGCCGAGATGGTTCCCGGCCGGCCCCAGCGGGCCTGGATGGACCGCTTCGCCGCCCGCCACCCCTACCGCTGCCTGCCGCTGGCCATGGCCAACTCCACCGGTTGGGAGCTGCTCTGCCCCATGGCCATGACCCTGGAGTGGAACGGCGGCAATCGGCAGGAGGACATCACGCTCAGGCCCGACTATCCCAACCCCGATTTCCACCGCCTGGTGCAGTCGCACTTCAGCCACGGGGTGGTGACCTTCTCGCCCGGCTATCTGTTCCGCACCCCGCCCGGCTGGTCCATGTGGGTGATGGGCCCGCCCAACCACATCAAGGACGGCATCCAGCCCCTGTCCGGCCTGGTGGAGACCGACTGGCTGCCGTTTCCCTTCACCATGAACTGGCTGTTCACCCGGCCCTGCAAGGTGCGCTTCGAGAAGAACGAGCCCTTCTGCTTCATCACCCTCGCCCAGGACAAACCCCTGGAGCAGGTGCAGCCGGTGATCCGCAGCATGGATTCCAACCCCGAGATCCGCCACCAGTACGACACCTGGGAAAAGCACCGCAGCGCCTTTAACGAACGCATCTTCCGCCAGGAGCCCGAGGCCGTGCGCGAGGCCTGGCAGCGCTACTACTTCAAGGGCGAATTCCCCGAGGAGGTTGCCCCCGCCAAGGAAGGCCACGTCAACAAGCGCCGGCTCAAGGCCCCCAAATTCGGCGCCTGAGCCCCCGCCTCAGCCGCCTTGCCAACCCTGGGCCCGTCTGCCATAAGCCGCCTTCCGAAAATTCGGGGCGGGGGCGCTAACCCCAGGCCTCGAGGAGCGCGGGCGTAGCTCAGTGGTAGAGCACAACCTTGCCAAGGTTGGGGTCGAGAGTTCGAATCTCTTCGCCCGCTCCAGATTTTCGGGATTCCGCGGTGGATAGATGACAAGGCGGCGGGGGCGCCAGCTTGGTACCTCGGGAATTGTCGCTCCTGTCAGGCAATTCCTTCGCCGCCACGCGCCTGAGCGGCCCGATCACCTGACCGCGGCGCCGGGTTCTATGGCCTCTTCCAGGTCGCGCGCCTCGGCGGCGCTTCCGGTCGGGGCGGCGCCTGGCCCTGCCTGAACGCGAAAGCCCGGGAAAACCTCGCTCAGCGGCTTCGTATCCGGGAGGATGTAAACGACGCCGCTCGTGCCCGCGAAGGTCCCCTGGACGACTTGCTTGTAGAACTCGGCCGAGACGTTGATGCAGCCGTAGGTGATGCGCTTGTCCAGCGCCGACGCCGAGCGAAGTCGCTGCAGCCGATGCTCCGCGCGGTTCGTCGTCACCACCGCGTGCAGTGAAATCGCCGTGGCGTAGTCGACCCACAAGACCTGGCGCTTGCCGGCGGCTGGCCCGTAACCGGCCAGGAATCGGCCGGCCGGGGTGGTGCGCTCGTGTGGGCCAATGGAGGCCAACGGTCGGTCGCCGACTCCGGGCGCGGAATCGTCGCCGCGCGCCAGACCCAGCAGCGCCGGTGCGGCGCCCCGCAACCTGCCGTCGGCGGCGAAGACCACCACCTCCGCCGCGACCTTGTCGATGATCACGAAGGGAAGGCCCCGATTGTCGCCAGAGGCTGCCACCCACTCGGCTATCTGCGCCACGGTCGCTGAGGCCGGCTCGCTGGTCCGCGCCGATGCCGGCGCGGGCCAGCCGGCCCCGATAATGCTCACCAAGAGCGCTGCGAGCGCGAGCGCCACGGCCTTGCGGTCGCACATGGTCATCACTCCAACTATCGAGATCGGAGCCAAGAGCGTCGATTCAAGCCCGGGCGACCGCCGAGGCTTGGAAAATCAATCCACAGGCGGGGATCTCGAGACAGGGATCTCGTGACGCCCCGCCCGCGGCGACGCCAAGGCTTTTTGCATCGAGGCGCTCAGTTTCGCGGCCGTTTGCGCACCATCCGCTGCTCAAAGCTGTCGACCCGCGGGGTCAATTGGTCGAGTCGCTGGTTCGCCGATTGGGCTTCGGCCCCGGCGGTCTGGGCCGCGCTGCCGGCGGCCTGCGCCGCACCAGCGGCGGCGTCGGCTCTTTGCATGGCGTCCTGGGCCTTGGCGTCCACGGAATCGATGCGACTGTTCACCACTGCGATTTGGTCGTTTACATACCGCTTGGTTGCGCAGCCGCTCACGCTCAGGGCGCCAATGATCAGCACCGCGGCAAGTTTTGCCTTCCTTATGGAACTTGAGTTTAGGAACATTTTGGAAGTCCTTTTTTGTTGAGTGGGAAAATCTACTCAACCAATCTTGAGTGCTTTACTCTTACAAATCTGAACTATACATTATGCATGATGGGCGGTATTCACGGGCCGCCCAAGTTTGGCTGGGCTACATGGTCAACGCTCAACTTGGATCGATGTTCCGGGGGCCCTTCCAACGCCAGGTCGCCCCCAGCCGCCCTGGGCTCCCGTTGGGACGCCCTCGGCGCCCGGTCGTTGGTGGCGCCGCGCGAACTTTCGGACGCGCGGGCGAGAAGACGGTGTCGCAGATGCAGATTTGCGCGCTGAAGTGGCCTAGAGCGCATTCCGAAAAGTGTGAAGCGGTTTTCGGATGAAATGCGCTATAAATCAGTAATTTAGAGTGACCGATCTGGCGCAGTCAGATCCGATATCGCTCTAGTGCCGCGAGAGGCATAAAGGAGTTGGGAATTTGCCGCCTTTGCACCGCCAACCGGAAGTCGAGGCTGCGATAAGGACTGAGTTCGACAGACTTGTTAATTTGACCGCGGACGAACTTATCGCCTGGCTGGAGACCCCCGAGAGCCGGAAGGTCGGCATGACGCGCAGGGGCGAGAGCGAGTCTGTCGGTCGCCAGTCCGCCCGGGCGATTCTTGCGATTCGCGCCAAGTCCGAGTCCGATCTCACGGACTCGGACTACGTGCACATGAGAAAGGTGATCGGTTTTTGCCGCCGTCACTTGGCACAGCGCCCCTGGGGCGACGTGGCTGACACACGCTGGCGCTGGAGCCTAATGAATTGGGGGCACGACCCCCTGCGGGGCCGGCAATCGGGCCTGAGCGAGCCGTCCAGTTGACGATTGTACGGGAGATCGGCGGACAGGAGCATTGTTTCCCGTCGGAGCCCCCAAGGCGGGAATCCGCGCCACGTCCCCTCGACCACGCCGGCGCGGGTCATCGCGCCTAGAGCGTGACAGCGTCAAGTGGATACCGGTTGAAGCGCCCGTCACGTAACCGGGGCAGATTCCCGTGCGCTTAAGCGGCGGCGAGCCTGACG
>CANJXD010000577.1 GCA_947478535.1 Acetobacteraceae bacterium | reverse complement strand
GTTATAGGCCAGCGCGGTGCCGGTGACGACGCCCTCGGGGGCCACCAGCGCGATCTCGATGCGTTGCAGGTCCGGATCGAAGGTGATGTCGTCGCTGGCCGGCGTGCTGGTCCGCTGCAGCTTATGCGCATCGCCGCTCCCAAGGCTGGTCAGGTCGATCGCCGTGCCCGCGCGCGCGCGCGCCAGCGAGGTGGCAAGCTGGATCTTGCCGTCATCGCCCAGGATGACGAAATAGTCGGTGTTGTTGGTCAGCCCGCCGATGGCAGTACCGCCGCCATGGCTGTACTTGACCTTCTCGCCAGTCTTCAGCCCGTCCTGCTCGCCCACATGAATCGTATTGGCCGCGACATCGACGGTCAGCAGCGCGACAGGATTTACCGCAATGATGCGGTCCTCCATGATCGCGTTTACCGCCACGCCATCCGCGGTCACCGTGGCATCGGCGATGGTCGCGCTGTTCAGCACCTGCGCGTGATTGACCGCGACCGCCACGCCCACCGTGGTGCCGCCCTCGGTCGTCACCGCGCTGCCATCCGCGATGCTGGCGGCATCGGCATTGGCGGCGCTGCGCACCGTGACCCCGCCGCCCGCCGTCACCGTGATCGGCAGGCCCGGCGCGCCGCCCAGGCGCGCGGTGATCGTCGTGGTGGCGACGTTGATGCCGATGGCGGCCGCCACGCTCACCGCGCCCGAGGAGCTTGAGGTGTCCGGCGCCGTCGCGGTGCCGGTGCCGCCGCTGCGCGCATTGGCCTGGCCGACCTGGGCGTTGCTCTGCTGCTGCGTGTCGTCGTCATCCGCGCTGCCCGCCGCGCCGTCATCCTGCGTGGCGCCGGCCGCCGAGGCCTTGGCCTGCGTGCGCGTTACCGCCATTGCGCGCGCCGCCACCAGCACCGCGCCACCCGCGGTGACGCTGCGCGCCAGCGTCGCGGTGACGCTATCCTCCGCGATGGTCAGGCCGAGCGAGGCGCCGACCGCCGTGCTTGTCGCCTCCGAGCCGCCCTCGGCCTTGGTGGCGGTGGTGGAGGTCAGGTCGGCATTGATCGTCAGGTCGCTGCTCAGCACCAGCGCGGCGCCATCCAGCACCGCCGCGCGCACGTCGTTCTGCGCAACCGAGATCGCGACCACCGGCGTGATCGCCGTGCCGCCCGCCGCGCCGCCCAGCACGCTGGTCGGCTGCTCATGCACGCCGATCGCGCTGAGGGTGATGTCCTCCGCCCCGCTCAGCGTGGCGCCGGTGCGGATTTCCGCCAGCGTGTCGTTGTCGCCGACATTGATGCCGACCGACGCGCCAAGCCCCAGGCTGCTGTTGGAATCGCCGTCGCCATCCGCATCGCCCTTCTCCTGCAAGGCGATGGCGGAGACGGTGTTGCGGGTTCTGGAGGTCGCGGAGATCGTTACCGCGCCGACCACGATGTCGCTATCCGCGCCGTCATTCTGCACCACCAGCGCGCCCGCGCCCAAGAAGGCCTCGGTGCGGAGGTCCGCCATGTTGAGCGCAAAGGAACCGGCGACACCCAGATTGCCGCCACTGGCGCCGGAGGTGGAAGACGCCGCGAAATCATGCCGCGTATCGTCCGGCCGCGCGAAGACCTGCGCCGCGATGCTCAACCCATCGGACGTCACGCCGGCATCGGCGATGCTTGCCTGCACCAGCCCTTCGGCGTCGTTGATGGCAATGGCCGCGCCGACGGTGCCGCTACCGCCCTTGCTGGCGCTGCCATCGGCCTTGGCGGAGGCATCCATATCGCCCGCGGCGGTCACCGCGATGGCCAGGTCAGCATCCACCAGGGCGCCGCCGTTGATGGTCGCCAGCACGTTCAGGCGGGCGATGTTGATGGCCAGCGCCGCCGCCACGCTCACCGGCCCGTCCGAGGTCGAAGCCTCCGGCGTGGTGCTGCCGGCCGATGCATTACCGGAACGTGTGCGGCTGCCCGCCTGGCTATCGGCATTGGCAGCCTGCGCATTGGCCTGCGTATTGGCACTGTTGTCATCGGCCGCGCTGCCGGCGTCATCCTCGGCCGCGCCGGTGGCCGAGGCCGCGGATTCGGTGCGCGTTGCCGCCGCCGCCTGCGCGAGCAGCACCACGCCGCCGCCGCTGCTCGTCACGCTGCGCGCCAGCGTGGCTGCCGCGTTGTCGGTAACGATGCCCAGGCCCACGGAGATTCCGATCGCCGCCTTGGTGCCAGTGGCATCGCCCTTGGCAATGGTCACGGTCTCCGCCAGATGCGTGGCTTGGACGCCGAGGTCACCGCCGATGGCCAGCGCCGCGCCGGACTGCACGCGCGCGGTGGTATCGTTCTGCGCGTAGGAGATGGCGACGACCGGAGCCAGCGCGGTGCCGCCCTCCGCGCCGCCCCGCGCCTCGGTGCGCACGCCGTATTCGCCCGTGGCCAGCAGCGTGATGTCGTCGGGACTGCCACCGCCGCCGAGCCCCGCGCCGCTGTCGATCGAGGCCAGCGTGGTGTTGTCCGTAATGTTCAGCGCAAAGGTCGCGCCCGCGCCGAAGCTCTCGGCGCCCGCAACCAGCGCGCGGCCATCGATGCTGGCGAAGACATCCGAATCGGCTTTCACGTTCAGCGCATCAACCAACGCTTCGGCATCGCCGCCATCGCGCAGCACCACGCTCGTGCCGCTGGTCATGCGCGATGCGGCGTTGGCCTCGAACACATTGATGGCGACCGAGCCAGCCACGCCGAGGTCGCCGCCGCTGGCGCCGGATTTGGCATCCGCCGTGCCGCGATGTTCGCTGTCCTTCAGCGCATGGCTGGTGCCGGTGCCCGCGCTGGTGACGGCGATCGCTTCATCGGCGAAGGCTTTCTCGCGCGTCTGCGCGAGGGCCAGTGAACCATCCTCCCGCGCAATGGCGAAATAGGTCGTGTCGTTGGTGAGGCCGCCGATCGCAGTGCCGCCGCCGCTCAGGTAGCGCAGCTCATCGCCGGTGCGCAGGCTCGCCCGGTCCGGGGAACTGAGCGTGAAGAATGTGCTGGCCGGGCTGAAGGCCATCGCGGGCTTGCCCGCACGCGTCAGCTGATGATTGGCGCCCCCGCCCACCGCGGTCAGGTCGATCGCCGTCCCCACCAGCGCATTCGCCTTGGTGGTGGCAAGCTGGATCTTGCCGCCCTCGCCCATGATGACGAAGTAGCTCGTATGGTCGGTGAGGCCGCCGATCGCGGGTCCGCCGCCACCCTGGATATAGGTCACCTGATCGCCGGTCGCGAGGCCCGCCACAGCGCCCACCCGAATGGTCTCGGCGGCGATATCCACCACCGGTGCGCTGCCCGCGGAAACGCCGAGACTGCGCTCGGCCATGCCCGTCTCGACGCTCAGCCCATCGGCGGTGATGGTGCTGCTGCCGGTGGTCGCATTGGTGCGAACATTGCTGGAACTGATCGAGACGGCGGCGCCCACGGTGGCGGTATCGCCATCCGCCGCGCTGCCATCGCCGCGGCTGAGTGAATCGAGATTGGACAGCGCCTTCACCCGCACCGCGCCATCGGTCGTCAGCGCAACGCCGGCGCCGAGCAGCGCGCTCGCTTCACCCTCCTGCACATTGATCGCGATCGCCGCCGCCACCGAGACCGAACCATCCCCGGTCGAGGCATCCGGCGCCGTGGCGGTGCCGGAAGCGCCGACCCCGCGGCCGGCGGATTGCGCATTGCCATCCCGGTAGGGACGCCCGTTACCGGGCGCCCCCCGGACAGATCCGAGCGTGCGCTGCTAACGCACTCGGCTCCCACCTCGGGTGTTTGACGATGAAGCGTTGCTGCGGATACGGGTGCTGGACC
>CANJXD010000576.1 GCA_947478535.1 Acetobacteraceae bacterium | reverse complement strand
CCAGCACGATGAGGTCCGCGAGTTTCCCCAGTTCGAGCGAGCCCTTCTCCGCTTCCTCCCGCTGCGCCCAGGCGCCGAGCCAAGTATAGGCGCGCACGGCCTCGGCCGGCGTGATCGCCTCCCGCGCATCGAGGTCGGTGCCGCCGGTGGTGCGGCGGTTGACCATGGCGCTGATGGCGGTCCAGGGGGAGACGCGGCAGACCGCGAAATCCGAATGGCCGGGCGCGGGCACGCCGGCATCGATCAGGCTGCGATGCGGCCACATCCAGCGCATCGCCTCCCGCCCCCGGTTCGCCGCATAGGCCTCGCCGAGTTCATCCATGAAGCCGGTGGCGGAACTGTCCACGAACCCGCCGCGCTGCAATCGCGCCAGGATTTCGGGGGTGACGTAGCAGCAATGCTCGACCCGCATCCGGTGATCCGCCACGGGATGCGCGGCGAGTGCGGCTTCCATCACATCGAGGGCGAAATCGATGCCGCGGTCGCCGACGCCCTCGATCATCACCTGCAGCCCCGCCTTGTGGGCGGCGGTGGCGCGCGCCGTCAGGTCCTCCTGTTCGTAGAGCAGCATGCCGGTATTCGGCTGCGGCTCCCCGGGCACGGGGGTGCCGAGATAGGGTTCCCAATAGGCGGCGGTGCGGCCGCTGGTGGAGCAATCCGGGCACCACTCCACGCCCACCAAGCGGAGCCATTCATCGCCGAAACCGCTGCGGATGCCGGCACCGATGAGGTGGGGGATCAGCGCCTCGTCACGGCCGCTCGCGATGATCCCCATCCGCATCCGCCAGCGGCCGTCGCGGTGCATGCGCTGGTAGGCGCTGATCGCCTTGGAGGGACACAGCGAATTGGCAACGGAGGTAATGCCGGCGGCGAGGCACTGGTCCTGCACCATCTCCATGCCATCGGCGATATCGGCCTCGCTGTCCTGGCCATGCACGGCGTTGAGGAAGACATGCGCGGCGGTCTCCCGCACCAGGCCGGTCAGGCTTCCGTCCAGCTTGTCGAAGCGGCCGAAGGCGGGGTCTGGTGTTTCGACTGTCACGCCGCAGGCCGCGAAGGCCGCGGAGTTGGCGAGGCCGAGATGCCCATCCGTCCGCAGGATGAAGACCGGCCGCCCGAGGCTCGCGGCATCGAGTTCCGCCAGCGTGGGATAGCCGCCGCAGGCGCGCTCATTCAGCCGGTAGAAGGCCGCCCACCGCCCGGGCGCCACGCCCTCGCACCGCTTGCGGATGGTGGCCAGCAATTCATCCCTCGACGTGACGCGGTCCGGCGAGACGAGCGTCCAGGTGCGCAGCCGGATGGCATAGGCATCGGGGTGCGCGTGGCTGTCCACGATGCCGGGCAGCACGCGGCGGCCCTCGGCGTTGAGCACGTTGGTGCCAGGGCCGATGAGGTCGCGGATCGCGGCGTCATCGCCCAGCGCGACGATGCGGCCGTTGAGGGCGGCCAGCGCGCCGCATTCGGCGCCGGCCGCGTCCATCGTCGCGATGCGGGCGTTCAGCAGGACGAAATCGGGTGTCAGCATGGCAGCGATGGTGGCACGCTTGCCGTCGGCTTCCTACCCGCGGGATCGAGCATGGATGAGCAGCCCGATGATGCCTTCGCGACGCGCATGCTGGAGGTGGATGGCGTGCCGTGCTTTCAACTGGGCGTCTTCAAGCCATTCCCGGAGGATGGCGGCGCCTATTGGCGATGCGCCTATGCCGTCAACGGGCCGCTGACGAAGCATGTCGGCAGTGTCTGCGGGCATGATGCGATGCAGGCGCTGTTGTTTGCGCTCTACATGCTGCGGGAGGAGGCGGACAACTCCAAGGAAAACGAGGCTCGGCGTCTGGCATGGGATGGCCAGTCCTTGCATTTCGGCCTTCCGTCCATCGACGATGATCCGGGCATTGTGGAACTGCGTAAGCGGAGAGAAGCGGTGCCCGAATAGCCCCGCCTACCCCACCAGCCGGTCGATCCGGTCCCGCATCCGATACCACCCGCCCACGATCGGCAGGAACCAGGGCGAGCCGGAATAGGTTGGCAGGGTCGGAAATGTCAGCCCGTCCAGGCCGAAGCGTTCATTCGCCGCGCCGGCCAGCTTCAGCGCCGCGTTGTGGCCGAGCCAGGTAGCCATGGCGACGCCGCTGCCCTGGCATCCCGCGGCGAAATGCACGCCGTCCTGCACGCCGATATGCGGCAGGTAGTCGAAGGTGAAGGCGACGTAGCCGGTCCAGGCGTGGGTGATCTTCACGCGCCGCAACTCGGGAAACGTCTCCGTCATGTAGCCGTAGAGCGTCGGCGCGGATTGCTCCGCCGTCGCGGCGAGGAAGCTGGCGCGGCCGCCCCACAGCACGCGCTTGCCGTCCGGAGACGGCCGGAAGTAGTTCAGCACCAGCTTGCTGTCGCTGATCATCCGCCGGCCGGGGAACAGCCGGTCCATCGTCTCCGCCGGCAGTTCCTCCGTCGCGATGATGTAGGAATTCAGCGGGATCAGCCGCTTCGCCAGCCAGGGCAGGGCGGTGCCGCGCTTGTCCTTGGAATAGCCATTCGTCGCCACCAGCACGGCATCGGCGCGGAGTTCGCCCTTGTCCGTGGTGATGCGGAAGCCACTGGCCTCCTGGCGGATGCCTTGCACCCGCACGCCATCGACCAGCCGCGCCCCCGCGCGTTCCGCCGCTGCCGCCAGGCCGCGTGCGTATTTGCCGGGGTGGATGCTGCCTGTCGCCGCCGCCGCCATGCCGCCCTTGTAGTGATCGCTGCCGAGGAATTCGCGCTGCCGCGACGGCGGGATCATCTCCGTCGGCAGCCCCGTCATCTCCGCGATGAAGTCTGCCTTGGCGGCCATCGCGTCATAGTGCCCGCGGGACCAGGCGCCGACGTAGCGGCCGCAGCGGACATAGTCGCAATCAATCCCCTCCCGCGCGATCGTCTCCTCGATGAAGGGGAAGGAGGCGGCGGCGGCCTCGGTGATGCGGCGCGCACCCTCCGCGCCATAGGTCGTCTCCAGCCCCGTCCGCGCCACCTTCAACCCGCCGGAGACCATGCCGCCATTGCGGGAGGAGGCACCCCAGCCGATGCGTTCGGCATCGATCACCGTCACCTCATGCCCCAGGCGGCGCAACGTCAGCGCCGCCGAAAGCCCGGCATAGCCGCCGCCGATGATGGCAACGGGGGTGTGGCTCGGCAGGTCGTTGTCCCGGTCGGGCGGCTCGGCCGCTTCCCACCACCAGGGGCGGGCCTGGAAGCCAGGGGCGGCGATAGATTGAAGATCGGTCATTGCCCGCGCGCGCGTCCCGCTGTTGACTTACCCAGCAAGGTTCCCGCCGGACGCCGTCCGGATCAAGGGCAGCCACAGGGGCTTCTACCGAAAGGGTCGCGTCATGCAGACGTTCCAGCAGGATTGCATCGAGCTCGCCTGGTCGAAATTCCGCCGGGGCGAGGTCAGCCGCCGCGGGTTGCTCGCGGGCCTCACCGCCCTCGGCGCTGCGCCGATGACCGCCGGCGATGCCCGCGCCCAGGCGGCGCGGCAGATGGTGATGGTGAATTGGGGCGGCATCGCCAATGACGGCTTCGGCCGCTTCTACGGGGACCCCTTCGCCGCCGCCAATCCAGGCTGGCGCCTGCTGCAGGACAGCACCGGCCCCTCCGCCGGGCGCATCCGCTCCATGGTCGAAAGCGGGCGGGTGACCTGGGATATCTGTGACAGCTCCGCCACCTCCGCCACCCTGCTCGGCGGGCTGAACCTGCTGAACAAGATCGACTACGCCGTGGTGGACCGCGCCAACGTCATCGGCCCGACCTT
>CANJXD010000575.1 GCA_947478535.1 Acetobacteraceae bacterium | reverse complement strand
CTTGGGTAGCGCAGCTTGCTACGCTCGTAGAAAGGGCGGTTCTCGGCAGTCCACATCGTCAGACCCTGCGAATCGGCTGGGACCACAGCGAATCACAAGAGACTCAAGGGATTCAACATCTTCGGAGACGGACACTAAGGCAGCGGCGAAGCCGCCCGCACCGAAGCCGCCCGTAGCGAAGGTTCCCGCGGCGAAGGTGCCCATCGTGGACGTACCCCCTGTGAAGGCGCCGAAGGAACGCCGGGCCGATCTGTCCCTGTCCGTCGCGCGGCCCCTGCGCGATGACTTCCGGGCTGCTGCGAAGGCCGCCGGCCTCAAGAAGGGAGCCTTTTTCCAACGGATCTTCGAGGAATGGCGTGCGCGGCAGCCGACTGAGGCGCCCGTTGCCAAGCCGATCGACCGATCTGGCGGTTAGCCAGCACCGGGCTCGCCGCCGCGAACGGCGTCGGTCACGCTGGAGCCTTCCCGGAATGCAGACACCCGCCCTGCTCCTCAACCCCATTGAGTTCGGGTGCTGGGAAAGCTCAGGTTGAAAGCGGTGACCATCGACCCGGCGGCGGGGCCCAGACCGCCGAACGGCGGCACGGCGTTGACCGTCCGGCACCGTGCGGCGCAGAATTGTCTTATGATTGACATGACGGCTCAGACTTGGATCTCGGTGATCAGCACAGTGCCTGGCGGCTACGCCGGGGCGCCTTAGGGCATGCAGCCCACTTGGCTGGCCAACGCGCTCTGTCTGCTTGAATCGGCGGATGGCGAGTGGCGCTGGGCGCGCCAGACCCTCGAAATCCGCGCCGGCCGCATCGCCGCACTGCACCCGGACCCGCCGCCGCCGGAACCCGGCGACGTGGTGCTCTCCGCCGAGGGGCTGCTCTGCCTGCCGGGGCTCATCAATGCCCACAACCACTCCCCGGACAATCTGATCCGCGGCACCGCGCCTGATCTGCCGCTCGAGCTCTGGTCGCTCCACTCGGCCAGCGGGCGCGAACGGCGCAGCCCGAGGGAGGTGTATCTCGCCGCGCTGCTTGGCTGCGTCGAGATGCTGCGCGGCGGCGTGACAGCGGTGCTGGACCACATCCGCTTCTCCCCCGGCATGGCGCCCGAGACTCTGGATGCGGTCGCGCAGGCCTATCGCGATGCCGGCATGCGCGCGGTGATCGCACCGGTGCTCGCCGATCGGGCCGTGGCGGATACCTTGCCGCTGGACCCGGAGGACCTCGCCGGCGTCGACATCAGCGCCTATGGCCGCCGCCCCGCGCTGCCGGGCGCCGAACAGATCGCATTGGTCGCCGATTTCATCGCCCGGTGGCACGGCCATGCCGGGCGCATCGCCGTGGCGGTCGGTCCTTCCGCGCCACAGCGTTGCTCCGATGCCCTGCTGCTCGACGCGCAGGCCCTGGCGGACCGGCACGGCCTGGTGCTGCACATGCATCTGCTGGAAACCCTGGCGCAGCGGGCGATGGGGTTTCGCCTCTATGGGCGCGGCACGGTGGCGCATCTGCGCGATCTTGGTCTGCTCGGCCCGCGCAACGGCTTCGCGCATGCGCTGTGGCTCGAAGCCGGCGACCTCGCGCTGCTTGCCGAGGCCGGCGCCGCGGTGGTGCACAACCCCGTCTCCAATGCGCGGCTCGGCAGCGGCGCTTTCGGGCTGCGCCGCATGCGGGACGCGGGCGTGCGCGTGGCGCTCGGCACCGACAGCGCCTGCTGCAATGACAGCAACAACATGCTGGAGACGATGAAGGCCGCCGCCCTGCTGACGCGGCAGGCCGGCGCACCACCGGAAGACTGGGCAAGCCCCGGGGAGGTGTTGTCCCTGGCCACCAGCGGCGCCGCGGCGGTGCTCGGGCTGCCGGCCGGGCGCATCGCGCCGGGGATGGCGGCGGACCTCACGCTGCTGCGCCTCGCGGCACCGGCCTTCGCGCCGCTGCTCGACCCCGTGCGGCAGCTCGTGCTGGGGGAAAGTGGTGCTGCGGTCGATGGCGTGATGGTGGCGGGCCGCATGGTGCTGCGCCACGGCCACTGCACGCTGCTCGATGAAGCGGCCATCTGGGCGGAAGCCCAGGCGCTGGCGGAGCGCCGATTGCGCGACAATGCTGGTGTGCTGGCCGATGCCATCGCGCTCGATCCGCCGATCCGCCGCATGCATGCGCGTCTCAGCCGGAGTTGTTGCGAATGACCGCGTGGACCAGCCAGCCACAGCACTTCTTCCAGCACCTGCTGCGGGAGGTGGACGCCATCGACCTCGATCCCGCCGCGCTGGTGGAGGAGATCGTCGCCATGGGGGCGACGGGCACGATCTGCATGGGGGGCGGGTTCTCCGCCTGGTATCCCACGGACATCGCCGCCCAGCCGCGTAATCCGCATCTGCAGGGCGATGTGCTGGGTGGGGTGGTGGAAGCCGCGCAGCGTCGCGGCGTGCGCGTCCTGGCGCGGATGGACATCAGCAAGGGCCAGCCCGCGCTGGCGGCGCGGCATCCGGACTGGTTCGCGCATCGCGCCGATGGCAGCCTGGCCACCGTGTGGGAAATGCCGCAGATCTGCGCCACGGGTCCCTATTGGCAGGACCAGAACCCGGCGATCCTGCGCGAAGTCCTCGGGCGCTATGCCGTCGATGGCTTCTTCTACAACTACCTGCATGTGCCGCGCTGCCATTGCGACCGTTGCCAGCGCCTGGTGCGCGCGGCGACAGGAGCGAATGTGCCGCCGGACGGCACGCGCACGCCGGCGCATGAACGCTGGCGCCGGCAGACCCTGGCCGAGGCGGTGCGCGGCATGCGGACCCTGATCCTGGCGGTGCGCCCGGATGCGGTGCTGGTGCCCTACCACCATGTGCGCGATGGCTGGGACATGCGCGCGATGGCGGAGGCCTCCGGCATGGTGGGGTCGCAGATCTCCAACCCCGAATTGCCCAACCCGGTCGATCCGCAGCCGATCTGGAACCACTGGGCGGCGGAGGAAGCCCAGCTGGCCCGCGCCGTGAAGCCCGAGGCCTCGCCGCTTCTCGTGCAGACCTATTCCGGCTTCTTCGCCAGCCGGCAGACCGCCATGCCGCCCGCGCGGATGCTCCGCAACATGGTGCAGGCGGCCGCCCATGGCGGTGGCACCTGCCCTGCCATCAATGGCCGCCTCGCGCAGGATGACCCGCGCGCGGTGCCCGCCATGGCGGAATTCGGCCGCTACCGCGCCGCCGCCGCCCCCTGGTACCAGGACCTGCGATCCACCGCGCGCATCGCGCTGCTGCGGTCGGAGGACAGCGTCGCCTGGGGCCCGGATGCCGGGCGCGCCGCGGGGGATCCCATGCGCCCGGGCCACCTCGCGGAGTTGCGCGGGCTCTACGAAATGCTGACGGAGCTGCGCTACCCCTGCGACATCCTGCCGGCGGAAGGCCTGACCGCGGCGGCGCTCACCCGCACCGCGCTGGTCATCCTGCCGGCGATGACGTGCCTGTCCGCCGCCCAGGCCGCCGTGCTCGATGCCTTCGTCAGTGGCGGCGGGCAGTTGCTGGCCACTGCCGATACCGGGGCCTGCACCGAGGATGGCGCGCCACGCGATGCCGCGGCGCTGGCCTGCCTGCCCGCCTTGCCGGGGGCGCCGCGCGGCGTGTCCGGCGCCTATTTCGCCCTTGGCGCGCCGGCGCTGCGCGCGGCTTTCGCGGGCTCACCCCATCTCGGCGCGGCGGGGGATTTCTGGTCACCCGCGATGGCGGATGCGGCGGCGGAGCTGCGCCTCATCGGCCCCTTCGTGAACAACGCGCCGGAATTCACCAGCGTCGCCGGGCCGGGCACCACGCCGGGGCTGCTG
>CANJXD010000574.1 GCA_947478535.1 Acetobacteraceae bacterium | reverse complement strand
CTTCATCAGCCCGATATTGCCTTCCTGGATCAGGTCCAGGAATTGCAGGCCGCGATTGGTGTATTTCTTGGCGATGGAGATGACGAGGCGGAGGTTGGCCTCGATCATCTCCTTCTTCGCCTGGGTCATGTCGCGTTCACCGCGGCTGACCGTGGCATAGACGCGCTTGAAGTCGGGCACCGGCAGGCCGGTATCGGCGGCGACCTTGCTGATCTCGTTGCGGATCGCTTCCGCATCATCCTTCGACCGCGCGACGAAGGCCTTCCAGCCCTTGCCCGGCAGCTTCGAGATCCGCTCGAACCAGGTGGGGTCGATCTCGCTGCCGCGCCAATGTTCGAGGAATTCCTCGCGCTTGACCTTCTGCGCCTCGGCGAGACGGAGCACCTGGCCTTCCAGCATGGTCTGCCGGCGGTTCAGGCCCTTGAGCTGATCGACCAGCTCCTCGATGCGGTTGTTGTGGAGGTGGACCTTCTCCACCAGCGCCACCAGCTCCTGGCGCTGCTTCTCATAGGTCTTTTCGCTGCGCGCGGATTGCTCGCCGCCGGCGGTGTAGGCGTCCATCCGCTTGCTGGTCAGCTTGTGCAGCTTCGAGTAGGCGGCCTCGATCTCCTCGAAGGCCTTCAGCGCTTCCGGCTTCAGCTTTTCCTCAAGGGCGGAGAGCGAAAGGCCCACGCCTTCGGCGGCCTCGTCGCCTTCCTCGTATTCCTCCTCGGGCGGCGGCGTGCCTTCGGGCGTATTCGCCCCGGCGGTGGCTTCGAGGTCGATGACGTCGCGCAGCAGCATGCGGCTGTTGTTCACGGCATCATGCCAGGCGACGATGGCCTTGAAGGTCAGCGGGCTTTCGCAGAGCCCGCCGATCATCATGTCCCGGCCGGCCTCGATCCGCTTGGCGATGGCGATTTCGCCTTCGCGCGACAGCAGCTCGACGGAGCCCATTTCCCGCAGATACATGCGGACGGGGTCATCGGTGCGGCCGAGCGTCGCCTCATCGACGTTGCCGCCGCTTTCTTCTTCTTCCTTGTCGTCGTCCTCGGCCTTGGCGGCGGGCTTTTCGACGGCGGCCTCGCCGTCCTCGCCATCCTCGCTTTCCACCACGTTGATGCCGATTTCATTCAGCGTCGCCATGGTGTCCTCGATCATCTCGGAGGAAACCTGTTCGGAAGGCAGCGCTGCATTCAGCTCGTCATAGGTGACGTAGCCGCGTTCCTTGCCGCGGGCGATGAGCTTCTTGACCGCGGCGGTCAGGGTGTCGAGCAGGACGCCCTCCACCGCTTCATCCCGCCCCTCGGCCGTATCGGCGCCACCCGCGACCTTGATCGCCATGCCTTCACCCGCTCCGTCCACGGTGCGCTGACGCTTCGGGCGATGCCCGGGCGCGCGGCGCCTGTCTTCTACCCTATGGGCTGATGCCGTTGGCGGAGGCCTCGCCAGCCCCGCCTTCGCCGCCCGCTTCCCACTCGCCCCGCCGCACCGTCTCGATCGCCTCGCTCAGGCGGATCAGGCGGCGTTGGGCGGTCTCGTCATTCGTCTCCACCAGCGCCGTCCGGGCTGCCTCCCAGTCGGCGCGCAACTCGGCTTCGCCGCGCAGCAGGCCGAAGAAGTGCCACCAGGCATCCAGGGCCTCCTTCGGTTGGGCATCCGAGCCGGCCGCAACCGGAAGGCCAGGATCGCGCAACAGCGCAGCCGCCAGATCCCCCATTCCCTCCAGGGCGAGTTGGTCGATCAGGCCGGATGAGTCAAGTTCACGCGCGCCCCCAAGCCAGCGCAGCATCGCCGCCCGGCATGCGTCCAGCGCAGCCTCCCCCAGGTCGAGCCCGGCGAAGACTTCATCGACTTCCGGCAGCAGCCAGGGATGGTGCAGCGTGATGGCGAGCAGCGCGCGCGCCTGCGCGCCGCGCACGCGGCCCGGCGTGATGGCGGGACGCATGTGGGCTTTCGCCGGCGCCGGCCGCCGCCCCGGGCCGGTGGGGCGGCTCGCGGCGAAAAAGCGGTCGAGCAGGACACGGCGATATTCCGCGGCCAGCGACTTGTCCGCGATGCCGGCGGCAACGCCGGCCAGCCGGTTGCGCATCGCCGCGCGCTGTTCCGGCGTCGTCATCGGGCGGCCTTCGGTGATCAGGCCGAACAGCGCCTCCGACAATGGCCGCGCGCCATCCAGCACGGCCTGGAAGCCAGCGGTGCCGCGGCGGGAGACCAGGGTATCCGGGTCCTCCCCCGCCGGCAGGGTGGCGAGCTTCAGGGTGCGTTCGGTCGTCAGCAGCGGCAGCGCCGCTTCCGCCGCCCGCGCCGCCGCCCGCGCGCCCGCGGCATCGCCATCGAAACAAAGGACAGGTTCGGGTGAGAGGCGCCAAAGCTCCTCCATCTGTTCCGCGGTCAGCGCCGTGCCGAGCGGTGCGACAGCGCCGCCGAAGCCGGCCTGGTGCAGGGCGATCACGTCCATGTAGCCCTCCACCGCCACCACCACCGCGCCCCGGAAGGCCGCTTCCTTCGCGTGGTCGATGCCGTAGAGGTTGCGTCGCTTCGAGAAGACCGCCGTTTCCGGCCCGTTCACGTATTTGGGCTGGCCATCGCCCAGGATGCGCCCGCCGAAGGACACCACGCGGCCGCGCCGGTCCCGGATCGGGAAGATGACGCGATTGAAGTAAAGGTCTGAATAACCCTCCGCCCCATCGCGTTCCCGCATCAGCCCGGCCTCGACCAGCTGTTCGGGGGTAATGCCCTCCGCCTTGAGGTCCGCCGCCAGCACGCCGCGCCCGCCGCCGGACCAGCCGAGGCCGAAATGGGCGATGGTGTCGTCGCTGAGCCCGCGACGCTTGAGATAGGCAAGGCCCTCCGCACCCTCGGCCAGGCGAAGCCGGCGCTGGAAGGCGGCGGAGGCGGCTTCCAGCACCCCATAAAGGTCCCGCGCCGCGCGTTCCCGGGCCGCGGCCTCGGGTGTCGCCTTCGGGACTTCGAGCCCGGCCTCGGAGGCCAGGCGTTCCACCGCCTCGGGGAAGCCCTGCCCTTCCGCCCGCATGACGAAGCTGATGGCATCCCCATGCGCGCCGCAGCCGAAGCAATGGAAGTGGTCGTCATAGACGTAGAAGGACGGCGTCTTTTCCCCATGGAAGGGGCAGCAGCCCTTCCAGTTGCGGCCGGATTTCGTCAGCCGCGTCTTCCGCTGGATGAGCGGTGCCAGCGGGGTCCGCGCGCGCAGCTCATCGAGGAATTGCGGGGGAAGCGCCATCGCGGCCCTTTAGCGCATCCGCTGTGCAAGGGGAGGGGCCCTCGAAATTGGGGCTGGGGGAAGCCCGACAGCGTGGTAGGGCGAAACAGAAGGAAACCATTTATGGGTGCATCGACTTGTATCAATGCGACCATAGGTTGTTAATCCTTGGTTAACGGTCGCTCGGGACAAGCATGGTGGGGGCCCCTCTTTGCTCGTCCCCTTCCAATGGCTCCGCCTTTGGGGCCAACCCCTTTTCCGATGGAGCTTCGTGATGCGCGCTTTCACCCTTGCCCATGCCGAGCTTTCCATCGCGACGCCGAGCGCCACGAGCACGACCCGGCGCGGCATCGACCAGATCACCGACCTGATCCTCACCGACAGGGGGCTGCGCTTCGAGATCCCGTCGGACCAGATCGTCGATGGCGCGAGGGCCGCGAATTCGATCTCGCTCCTCATCACGGAGGGGGTCAGGACGCTGCGCCTGGATGCGTGCAAAACAGCGTGCAAATCTTTCCAGATTCCCTGGGTAAACAGCGTCCAAAAGTTTCCACCCAGGGTCATGTGATCATCCGGCCTTTGCGCTGGAGAATCTGGGGTGTT
>CANJXD010000573.1 GCA_947478535.1 Acetobacteraceae bacterium | reverse complement strand
GCGGCGATCGCGGCCGATGCGCGCGAAGGGCTGATCTGACCCATGAAGGCTCCCTATCGCATCGGCATCGATGTCGGCGGCACCTTCACCGATGTGGTCTGCGTCGGCGGCGATGGTGACACCCTGCTCGCCAAGGCCGCGACGACGCCGGATGACCAGTCCCGCGGCGTGCTCGATGGATTGGGCGTGCTCGCGGCGATGCTGCACCTGCCGGTGGGGGACATGCTGGCGGTGACGGAGCGCCTGGTGCATGGCACGACCGTCGCCACCAACGCGCTGCTCGAACGCCGCACCGCCCGCATCGGCATGATCACCACCGAGGGCCATCGGGACGTGATCGAGATGCGGGAAGGGCTGAAGCCCGAACGCTACGACCTCCGCATGTCCCCCCCCGCGCCGCTGGTGCCGCGTCGGCTGCGCCTGCCGCTGCGGGAGCGGATCCGCGCCGAAGGGGCGGTGGAAACCGCGCTGGATCAGGCCTCGCTCGATGCCGCCATCGCCACGCTGAAGGCGGAGGGGGTGGCCGGAGTCGCCATCTGCCTGCTGCATTCCTGGCGCGACCCGTCGCATGAACGCGCGGCCGGGGACGCGGTGCGCCGCGCCATGCCGGGCACCTATGTCACGCTGTCCTCCGACGTGCTGCCGCAGATCAAGGAATTCGAGCGGTTCTCGACCACGGTGGTGAACGCCGCGGTCGGCCCGATCGTCGGCGGCTACCTCGCTCGGCTCGAAACCCGGCTGACCGAGGCCGGCTTCACCGGGCCGCTTTTCGTCATCCTCAGCCATGGCGGCGTGGCGCCGGTGGAAGAAGCGGCACGGCTTGCCGCGGGCACGGCGCTGTCGGGCCCCGCGGGCGGGGTTGCGGCGGGGTTGGCCTTGGCGCGAGCGGGGCTGGGGGATGACCTTGTCACCTTCGATGTCGGTGGCACCTCCACCGATGTCGCGCTGATCGAAGGCGCGGAAGCGGCACTCGGGCGCGGGCGCGTGGTGGGGGGGGAACGCATCGCCCTCGAAAGCCTGGATATCGTGACGCTCGGCGCCGGCGGAGGGTCCATCGCCCATGTCGGCGCGGGGGGCATGATGCGGGTCGGGCCGCGCAGCGCCGGCGCCGTGCCAGGGCCGGCCTGCTACGGCGCGGGCGGGGTGGAACCGGCGGTGACGGATGCCAACCTCGTGCTCGGCTACCTCGACCCGACGCGGTTCCTGGGGGGTGCGCGGCTGCTGGATTTGGGCGCGGCGCAGGCTGCCGTGGACAGGCTGGCGGCGAAGCTCGGGCTTTCGCGCATGGCCTGCGCCTCCGGCATCCATGCGTTGGCGAATATCGCCATGGCGGATGGTATCCGCGTTGCCACGGTGCGGCGTGGCGTCGACCCCCGTGGCTTCACGCTGCTGTCCTTCGGTGGTGCTGCCGGCTTGCATGCGAGTGCCGTGGCCCGCGACCTCGGGATGAAGCGCGTCGCCGTGCCGCTGCTGGCGGCGGGGCTTTCGGCCTGGGGGATGTTGCAGACGGATCTGCGCTACGAGGTCTCCCGAAGCCTGATCGGCGCGGCCGGCCTGCCGGATGAGCCGGCCATCCGCGCCCTGTTCGCGGAGTTGGAAGCCAAGGCCCGCGCCCGCATGGCGCAGTGGCTGCCGGGCGAGCCCGCGATCCGCCGCAGCGCCGATATGCGCTATGGCGAGCAGGTCTTCGAAGTCGGCGTGCCGCTGGATGGTGTGGACTGGCCAGCGCAGGGCCTGCCCGCTGCAATGGCCGAGGCCTTCCACGCGCGGCATGAGGCGCTGTTCACCTACGCCCTGCGGGGGGAGGAAGTGGTCCTGGTGACGGCGCGCGTCGCCACTGTGGGCCGCCTGCCAGCCTTGCCCGCGCCCCTGCTGCCAGACCGGGCGGAGGCGGCGCCGATCGCGACGCGCCATGCCTTCGTGGAGGGTGCCGCGCGGGACCTGCCCGTGCATGCCTTCACCACACTGGCGCCGGGGCAACCGGTGCGGGGCCCCGCCATCATCGAAAGCGATACGACGACGGTGCTGCTGCTGCCCGGCGATGTGGCGCGGCTGGATGCGCGGGGATGGCTCGAGATCACCCTGCCGGGGTGACAGCCGTCAGCTGGGAAAGCGCTTGTCCAGCCATTGGAACAGCGCCAGCAGCGCCAAGCCGACCAGGCCCAGCAGCAGGGAAAAGCCGGGGGCATCGCCCGGCAGAGCCAGACCCTTCGCGCGAAAGGTCCAGCCCGTCAGCCAACTGACGATGCCGAGCACGCCGGCCATCGTCATGGCGATGCCGAAGGCGGCGATCAGCAGGCGCCCGACGATTCCGGCGATGCCGAGGACCCGACCCCCGGCCATGGGCGGTCAGGCCCGCCCGTAATGCAGCTTCGCCTCACCCGGGGCGTAGCTGTCCAGCGCCACGGACAGCGCCGCGTCGGCCCCGGGCTGTTCGGCGAGCCAGCCGCCATGCAACCCCTCGAGCACCGCGCCGATCCAGGCGCCATCGGCATCGGGTCCGGCGGAAATCGCCGGGGCGGCGGCGTGGGTGATGACGAGGCGACGGGCGACGGTATCGACCTCGATGCGGCAAAAGCCCCATTCGACGGCGGCCAGCGCCTCATTCATCCGGGCTTCGAGCAGGGACAGGGTCTCGCAGGGCTGCAATGGCATGTCCTCGGCCATGCGCCGGCCGATGATGCGCATCAGCGCCACCCGGCCGGGCTGGTCGAGATGCGCGTCCAGTGTCTCGACCAGGCCGCGCAGGAACAGCCGCCACTGCGGGGATACGCCGCGCCGCGCCATATAGGCGGCGGTCACGCCATCGGCCGGGATGCTGTCATTCACCATGCCGGCCTCAGCGGTCGAACCGATAGCGGGCATAGACCAGGCCTCGGGTCTCGCTCCAATCCGCGGCCTGGTCGATGCGCAGCGCGCCGCCGATGCGCAACTGCGGCGTCAGCATGTACTCGATATCGCCCCGAAGGCCGCCGGTCAGCCCGCTTTTCGACTGCCCTGCATAGAAGGCGCTGATCGAGGTATCGGCCGCCGCCGCCCGGACCAGGGCAGACTGCAGCCCGTTGTCGCTGGCGAAGACAGGCGTGCGGTCCTCGGTGAAGGTGGTCAGGCCGAGCGTCGCGCCGACGCGATACGACAGCGCGCCGGACCGCGCGCGATAGTCGATCGGGATATTGGCCGAGAGGAAGGATTGCGGGCTGAAGTAGCCGCCATGGCCGAGCGTGAAGAAGCGCAGATTCTTGTCGTAGGCGAAATAGACGATGTCGAGACCGGTGAGCAGTTCCTCATTCGGGCCACGCCAGATCGGGGTCTGGAAGCCGGCACCGGCTTCCATGCGGCTGTTGTCGGCCACGCCTTCGCCGGAGAAGTTGAAGTAGCCGCCGGCGACGTAGAAGTTCGTGTCGCCGCTGCTGAATTCGATCTGCGCGCGGCCGCCGGTGCGGACCACACCGCCCCAGACCCGGCCGAAAGCGGGATCCCGCAGGCCGCCCCAGGCCAGCAGGCTGTCCGTCATCGCGCGGCGTTCGGCGGTGAGCCGCAGGCGCACGCCGTCCCCGATCTCGGGCGCGATCTCGAGCCCGCCGACGACATTCTGCTGCTGGAAGCCCATCGGCGTGCTGCCGATATCGGCGGTGAAGCCGTTGCGGGAATAGGCACCGCCCAGCGCCACGCCGCTCTGCGCCGAAGCGGTGTTGCCGGCACTCGCGGCCTGCGCGTTGGTCAGCGTGCCGGCGGTGCCGGGAAGCTGGGCCGGGAAGCCGCCGAAGCGGCGCATCGAGCCGATATTCGGCGCGAGGTTCCCGGTATCAAGGTT
>CANJXD010000572.1 GCA_947478535.1 Acetobacteraceae bacterium | reverse complement strand
CTTGCTTTTTGACCCGTTTTCAACGCCCATCCGCCCCGAGCGGAATGCCCACCCGCCCAGGCGAGAGGACAAGCACCATGGCCAAGGGACCCATCCCCAGCGTCTTCATCGATGGCGAGGCCGGCACCACCGGCCTGCAGATCCGCCAACGCCTGGCTGGCTTCCCCGGCCTCGCGCTGCGCTCCATCGCCGATGCCGACCGCAAGAACCCGGACGCCAAGCGCGCCCTGATGGCGGAAGTGGACCTCGTCGTGCTCTGCCTGCCCGACGCCGCCGCCAAGGACAGCGCCGCCATGGCCGCTTCCCTCGGCCCCTTGGCGCCGAAGCTGATCGATGCCTCCACCGCCCATCGCGTGGACCCGGACTGGGTCTATGGCTTTCCCGAATTGTCGGCCGCGCAGGAAGCCGCCGTCGCCGGCGCCATGCGGGTGGCCAATCCCGGCTGCTACCCCACCGGCGGCATCGCCCTGCTGCGCCCGCTCGTCGAAGCCGGCCTCCTGCCGCGGGACTACCCCGTCACGGTCAATGCCGTCTCCGGCTATTCCGGCGGCGGCAAGGCGATGATCGCGGAATTCGAGCCCGCCCGCACCACCGCGCCCTTCTTCCTCTATGGCCTCAACCTCGAGCACAAGCATGTGCCGGAATTGCAGCGCTACAGCGGGCTGACGCGGCGGCCGATCTTCGTCCCCTCGGTGGGCGATTTCGCGCAGGGCATGCTGGTCAGCGTCCCGCTGCACCTCGATATGCTGGCCGGCAGCCCGAGTGCAGCCGACCTCGAAGCCTGCCTCCGCGCCGCTTACACACGCTCCGGCTGGGTGCGGGTCGAAGCCGCGGACGCCAAGGCGCGCCTGGCGCCGGAAGATCTGAACGGCTCCAACTGGCTGGAACTCCGCGTCTTCGGCAATGCCGCGCATGGCCAGGCCGTGCTGGTGGCGAAGCTCGACAATCTCGGCAAGGGCGCCTCCGGCGCGGCGGTGCAGAATATCGGCCTGATGCTCGGCCTCGATATGGCGGCGGCCCTGCCGCTCGCGGCGGAATAGGACAGCACGATGACGCAGCAGACCGGCCCGCTCTACCCCTTCGAAGGCACCTGGCCCGAGGTACACGAATCCGCCTGGGTCGCACCGACCGCCGCCGTGATCGGCGATGTCGTGATCGGGGCGGACAGCTCCATCTGGTACCACTGCGTCCTGCGCGGAGACACGAACAAGATGCGCATCGGCGCCCGCACGAACATCCAGGATGGCTCCATCCTGCATCTGAATGCGGGGGCGGAGCCGCTGATCATCGGCGATGACGTCACCATCGGCCATGCCTGCATCGTGCATGCCTGCACCCTGAAGGACCGCGCCTTCGTCGGCATGGGCGCCACGGTGCTGGATGGCGCGGTGATCGAGGAAGGCGGCATGCTCGGCGCCGGCGGCCTGCTGCCCCCGGGCAAGCGGATCGGCCCGATGGAGTTGTGGATGGGCAGCCCCGCCAAGCTGGCGCGGGTGATGACGGCGGAAGACCGCGCCCGCTTCGACCGCACCGCCCCCGCCTATGCCGCCCTGCAGAAGCGCCACCGCGCCAGCCTTGCTTGAATCCCGGCGCGCGCGCGCGGAGAATGCGATCCCGAACGGAGGCTTGCCGATGCGCCCGCACCTCGCCGCCTTGGCCCTGCTGCTGCTCTCTGCCTGCGCCCTGCCGGCGCGGGAGGAGGTCGCCCTGCCGCCGAGCTTCGAGGCGGCCGGCGCGCCCCCGAGCTTCGAGGGCATGATCTTCGACATGCACGCCGCCTTCGCCGACCCCTCGCGGCTGGATGCCGCCGGCGCCGCCCGCGCCATGGCGGAGCTGGAATTCGTCGCCGCCGAGATGGGTCTCGGTGGCCCGCGGCGGGACCTGGACCCGCAAGCGGCGCTGCCGCTACGCCAGGGCCGAGCGGAAGCCCGCGCCGCCATCGGCCTGCGCGCCGATGCCCCGCCCCAGGCTGCGATGGAGGCCTTGTTCGCCGCCGCCGCCGCGCTGCGTGCCGGGGATCGCGGCCGCGCGGCCAACGCGCTCGGGCCGGTCAGCGCCAGCGGCGCCGCGCCGCTCGAACGGCTGGCCGCCCTGCCGGCGCTGCCCGCCGTGCAGGCCGGCACGACGCGGGCGATGCTGGCGCTGGAACGCCGCGCGACGCCCGTCTTCGCCCCCCGCCGGCTCGCGGATCGCTCATGACCCGCCGCACCGCCCTGGCCTGCTTCGCCCTGCTGGCGCTCGCCGCCTGCGAGGAAATGCGGACGCCACAGACCCTGGCGCGCATTCCCGCGGCGCTCAGCACCGGCAATCCGGACCCCGTGCTCGGCATCGTGCGGGATGCGGCGGAGGCGTTCCAGGATGCCGGCCGCTCACTCTCCGGCAATCCCGGCGCCTTGGCCCTTGCCGCCGCACAGCTGGAAGTGATGACGGAGGAGCTGGGCCGGGATCTGCGCTGGGCGCCGCTGCCGCCGGGCATCCTGTTCGAGTTGCGCGGCGCCCGCACCGAATTGCGCGCCGCCATCGGTCTGCGCGCCAATGCCAGTCCCGATGCCGCCGCCCGCGCGCTGTCCGCCACGCAGGTCGCGCTCGGCCGGGGGGATCGCGCCGCAGCGCTGGCGGCGCTTTCCCCCGCCCTCTTCGAGCCCGGCGGCGAGCGCACGCTGGACTACCTGACGCGCCCCGGCCCGCTGCCCTATGCCCGCAACGCCACCGCCGCGGCGCGGGATGCGGTGGACCAGTTGCTGCGGGACAATCGCGGCGGCCTGGTCGGCGCGATGGACCCCGATGCCTCCCAGGCCGATATGCTGCCGGGGCGCGCCCTGGGCCGATAGTTGGGCGGATGACCGAGGGACGGATCAGGGGCCCTTGCCGGCGGCCTCCGCGATCTCGGCCCGCAGCCGCGCGGCCGCCAGGGCGAAGGCTTCCGCCACCACCGCGCGGTCCGTCTCCGGCGCGCCCGCCAGCCGGGCCGCGATCTCGGCCGTGACGGTCTCCAGATACAGCAGCGGCGCTTCATGATCCCGCAATGCGGTGCGCAGGGCCTTCGCCAGCGCATCCACCAGGACGTCACGCGAAGGAGAAGACATTCAGCAAGGCTCCCACCCCCGACTGCGCCTTCTGCGCAGCCGGATAGCCAGAACCGCCCCTTCATGGTGCGACACAGAATGCTACCGATCGGTGTGAGGTCGTAAAAGACGCCGTCTCGCTCGCGCGATGCGCGAGGCGGTGCCGGCGTCGCACGCCTGGGTGCCGCCTGGCGGAAATCTCGCCTCTTGCGCGAGCCTTCCGCCGCTACTCAATGCCCGGTGTGCTGAAACTCGCCTTCAGTCCTTGGCCATCACCGCCACATACTCGCCCGGCGCGTCGCACAGCGGCGTCAGGGCGCCATCGCCGGGGATGCGCGCCGGCACCATGGTGCGATCCACCGCCATCACCCAGCGCTGCCAATCCGGCCACCAGGACCCCGCGAGTTCCGTGGCGCTCTTGAACCATTCATCCGGCTCGGGCGGCAGCTGGTCATTCACCCAATGGCTGTACTTGCCGCTGTCCGGCGGGTTCACGACGCCGGCGATATGGCCGGACGCGGCCAGCACGAAGCGCGTCTTGCCGCCATAGATCTGCGTGCCGCGATAGGTGGATTTCCACGGCGCGATGTGGTCCTCCCGCGTCGAGATCATGTAGGTCGGCACCTTGATCTTCCGCAGGTCGAGCGCCACGCCATCCAGCTCGATGCCGCCCGGCTTCACCAGGTCGTTCTGCTGGTACATCCGGCGCAGGTAGAAGCTGTGCATCTTCGCCGGCATGCGCGTGCTGTCGT
>CANJXD010000571.1 GCA_947478535.1 Acetobacteraceae bacterium | reverse complement strand
TTCGCGGACCCGCAGGTGCAGCACCTGGAAATGGCCAAGCGCGTGGCCCACCCCCGGCTGGGCGAACAGCGGATGGTCAGCACACCGATCAACATGGCCGGGATCGACGACCAGATCCGCCTGCCGACGCCGGATCGGGGCCAGCATACGGACACGGTGCTCGCGGGGCTCGGCTACGACGCCGCCGGTATCGCGGCGCTGCGGGCGAAGGGCGTGGTCTAGGCAAAAAACGGGGGCACACCGAAGGCGCGAAATACGTGGCCTGGAGTGGTTGCTTCAGCATCCGGCAACAACCTGGGCGCAAGTTTTGGCTCGGTGACGGCAACCGCTGGGTGGTGGCTGCCGCGAACACGCTGGGCGAGCCACCATGGCCAATGGGGGCCGGCCATCCAGGTTGGGCCGATAGCGGCCGGATGATGGGAGGCGGTTTCGTGAAGATAGTAAACGAAGTTTAATAGGTTCGTACTAATCAGTAGCACAACCATGTGTTACATATCACGCGGCTGTTACAACCGGCCGTACCGGCGAACGGAACTCCCATGCCCGCCCTGCCACTTGGCTGCGCCCCGCTTTCGCGGCTGCGTCTGCGTGCCCATGGCTTTGGCGTCCCTGTGCCGGGCATCGGCGCATGCCGCGTCGGCGTCGCGCGTCATCGGGATACACTGGCTTGAGCGACCGGTCCCTTTCACTCGGTGCGCCGCTGTTCATCCAATGGCAGGCGCTGCGCGTCCGACTGGACGCCCTGATCGACGCCCAGCCGCTCAGCTCCTTTCTGGACCGGCTGTCGCGCCTTTCCCTGGCTGGCGCCCTGCTGCTGACCATCGTCGGTGCCTGGTGGCTGGCCGGGCGGCTGGCGCGGGATGCCGAGCAAGCGGCCATCGCCGTCGCCTATGCCCGGGCCGATTCCGATGTCGCGGCGGCGGCGCAACTGGCCCAGCAGGCGATTTCCGGCGCGCAGGCCGCGCGCTACCTTGCGCAGCGCTGGATCATGCTGGACCCGGCGGCGCAGGCCGAGCGGCGGGCGGAACTGGAACTCGGCTTGGCCGCCCTGGTCGGCCGAACGTCGCTGCCCATGCTGGATGTCGGCGTGGCGGATGCCGAAGGCCGCATCATCTGGCGGCCCCGAGCCTTGCCGCGGGATGCCAATGTATCGGTCACAGATACCTTTCATCGGCACCATGACGGCATGGAAGGCCCCTTGATGGGCAGGCCTGTCCTGGATCCTGTCGCCGCCGAGGTGGTGATCCCGGTGACTTGGCGGCTGCGGGATGCCGGGGGCGGTTTTGCCGGCACGGCGATGGTGGCCTATCGGCCGGCGGCCCTGTCGCATGGCCTGGCGGCGATGCTGGACCGCTCGGACAGCGTCATCTCCCTGCTGCGCGACGACGGCATCCTGCTCGCGCGCAGCCAGTATGTGCCGGAGTTGATTGGGCAGACCGTGGTGTCGCCGCCGCTGTTGGAGACGTTGATGCGGGACGGCGTGCTGCATCAGGTCGTCGGGCATCCCGTCGATGGCCGCCGGATGCTGCTGGCGGCGCGACGCCTGACGGGCACCAATCTCATGGCCTTCGCCGCGCTGGATGAGGCGGTGGTCCTGGAGGCGCCGCGCAATCTTGAGGTCATCGGTCACGTTGCCGCGGCGGTCTATTCGGTGGCGGTCCTGCTGGCGATGCTGATCGGCTTCGGCCTGGTGCGGACGGGCAGGCTGCGGCGGGAAGCGGCGATACTGCGCGCCGGGCGGGCGGAGTTGACCCGGCTGCATCGCCGCCTGCCGGCGGTGATCTACCTGCGGGAGATCGATGCCGATGGGACATCCCGCATCGTCTACAACGCCGGGGATATCCGTGGCGTGACGGGCTGGGGGGATGGGGAGTTGGAGGCCCAGCCGGATTGGGACGACTACGTCGCCGCCGATTCGCCCGACCTGCGCCTGGCCGGCTTGCAGGCGCTGCGCGATGGCTCGGCCGAGTTGCGCTGGACGCTGCGCCAGCCCGATGGATCCTCTCGCTCCATGGTTTCTCGCATGGAGCGGCTCTCCCTGCGCGGCGATGGCGGGGGAGAGGTGGTGGGCTATGTCCGCGATGTCAGCGAGGAACAATTGGCGTCGGAGCGCGAAGCCGCGGCCCGGCGGGAATTGGACCGCACGCTGGCACTCGCGCCCGTGGTCGTGATGCGCGCCCGCGTCTGGGCCTGCACTGGCAGCACTTGGCGGCGTGGCAATGGCTGCTACCGCGAGGATTTCCTGAGCCACAGCCTGGAACGGGTGACGGGCTGGACGCCGGAGGCGCTGGCCGCGCATGGCGGGCTCGCGAGCGTGCTCGATCCCTGGGATGGGCTGGTGGAAGGCATCGAGGCGATGCGCCGCAATGGCGAATGGGCAGGGGATTTCCACCTGCGCCGCCCGGATGGGGAGAGCATCCTGGTACGGCTGACGACGAATGTCGTGGGCTACCCCGATGCCGAGAGCATGGACATCGTCGGCTACATCGCCGACGTCACGGCGGAACGCGATGCCAAGGCCCGCGTCATCGGCAGTGCGCGGCTGGCCTCACTCGGCGAATTGGCGGCGGGGCTGGCGCATGAGTTGAAGCAGCCGATCCAGGCTATCGAGCTCGGCGTGTCGAACGCGCAAAACGCGCTGAAGCGGGGCCAGGTCGACGCGGTGTCTGTGCGGCTGGAACGCATCAGCGGCTATACGCGCCGTGCCGGCCACGTCATCGAGCATCTGCGCCGCCTGTCGCGTGGCGCCGATGAAGCGGCGGCGCCGGAGCCGGTGCCGGTGGCGGAAGCGGTGGAGGGCGCGCTGTCCATATTCGCCGGCCCGCTCCGCGATGCGGGGGTGGAGGTGGTGGTGGAATTCGCCACGCCAGCACCTGTCGTGATGGGGCAGGCGGTGGCGCTGGAACAGGTACTGATCAACCTGCTGGCGAATGCGCGGGATGCGATGGCACCCCTGCCGGATGATGCGCCGCGCAAGGTCTGGGTGCGTGCGGCGGAGGAAGCGGGGCGGGTGAGCATCACCGTCGCCGATACCGCAGGTGGCATTCCGGCCAAGGTGATGGCGCGGCTGTTCGAGCCATTTTTCTCCACCAAAGGGCTGGAACGCGGCACCGGGCTGGGACTTTCCATCTGCCAGAGTCTGATCCGGCATATGGGCGGCACCATTTGCGCACATAACGAATGCGCGGGGGCTGTCTTCAGTATTGATCTGCCGTCGGCTTCCCGTCCGCCGGAAGGCTGTTAACGCCGCAGCCACAACCCAAGCGCTTTATCGCAGTCAGGTTCTATTCGATCCTGGCACAAGGCAAAACGCTATGGCACCCGCTGTCCGACCCTCACCGACCGGGCGCGAAAGTCCGCTCGGTGAGCACGAACTCATCGTCACCAAGACCGATCCCAAGGGTCGGATCACCTACGCGAACCAGGTGTTCCTCCGCCTGTCGCACCTCAGCCTGCGGGAAGCGCTGGGCGCGCCGCACAGCCTGATCCGCCATCCCGGGATGCCGCGCAGCGTGTTCCGCCTGATGTGGGAGACGATCGGCAAGGGCGGCGAATTCTTCGGCTATGTGCAGAACATGGCGACGAACGGCGATCACTATTGGGTATTCGCGCATGTGACGCCGAGCCGCGACGCCGCCGGGCAGGTGGTCGGCTACCATTCCAACAGGCGCAAGCCGGATGCGGAAAAGGTGGCGCGTATCGTGCCGCTTTACCAGCGCCTCCTCGCCGAGGAAAAGCGGCATCAGGATGGCCGCGCCGGGCTCGATGCCGGGACCAGCCTGCTCAACAGCGTGCTGGCCGATCGGGGAGTGTCCTACGATGCCTTCGCTTTC
>CANJXD010000570.1 GCA_947478535.1 Acetobacteraceae bacterium | reverse complement strand
TGGTATTCGATGCCTACGGCACGCTGCTGGATGTGCACGCCGCCGTGGCCCGGCATGGCGCCCAATTGGGCCCGCAGGCCGCGGCGGTTTCGGCGCTTTGGCGCGCCCGGCAGTTGGAACAATCCTGGGTGCTGTCGCTGGCCGGCGAGTATCAGGATTTCGGCGTCCTGACCGCTCGGGCGCTGGATTTCGCGCTTGCCAGCCAGGGGATCGCGGATGCGGCGCTGCGCCGGTCCCTGCTCGCGGCCTATCGGCGGCTCGATGCCTTCCCGGATGCGGCCCCCGCCCTGGCGGCGCTGCGGGCGCGGGGGATCGCCACCGCCGTGCTGTCGAACGGCACGCCCGCCATGCTGGGCAAGGCCCTGGCTGGGGCCGGGCTGGCACCGCTGCTGGATGCGGTGCTGTCGGCCGATGATCTTCGCATCTACAAGCCCCATCCGCGCGTTTATGCCCTGGCCGCCATGCGCTTCGGCTGTGACCCGCGGCGGATCGCCTTCGTTTCCGCCAATGCCTGGGATGCCTATGGTGCGGCGCGCTTCGGCTTTCGCGTCCATTGGCTCAACCGCTCGCCGCAGCCGGATGAATACGGCCTCGGCAGGCGCGTCGCTTCCCGCCCTTCCACTCTCGCTGAACTTCCCGATCGGATTGCCCCATGACCCCTGCCGCGCGGCTTGCCGCGGCGATCGACCTGCTCGCGGCGGTGGAGGCTTCGCCTCGCCGTCCCGCCGATGCCATCGCCAATGATTTCTTCCGCAAGCGCCGCTACATCGGTGGCTCGGATCGTCGCAACGTCTCCGACCGCGCCTGGGGCGCCATCCGGCAACGCCTGCGCCTCGCCTGGCATTTCGCTGAGGTGGGGGAGCCCGCGCCCTCGGCCCGGCTGCTGGTGGCGGGCCATCTGCTGCTGGCCGATGGCTGGGTGCTGGACGGTGTGGCGCAGAACTATTCCGGCGACCGCTTCGCCGCCTCCCCGCTGTCGGAGGCGGAGCTTGCCACGCTGAAGCGCCTGGAAGGGCGCGACCTGGTGGACCCCGCCATGCCGGAGGGTCCGCGCCTCAACCTGCCGGACTGGGCGCTGCCCGGGCTGCGCGCCCGATTCGGGAATACGCTCGCCACCGAGGCGGCGGCGATGGAGGAAGCGGCGCCGCTCGACCTCCGCGTCAATATCCTCAAGGCCTCGGTCGATATCGCGCTGGCGGCCCTGGCGGGGGAGGGGGTGCCGGCCACGCTGACGCCGCTATCGCCCTGGGGGCTGCGCGTCGCGGATCGCCGCCCGGTCAGCGCCACGGCGGTGTTCAACGAGGGTCTGATCGAGATCCAGGACGAGGGCAGCCAGCTCATCGCCCTGCTCTGCGATGCCAGGCCCGGCATGCGGGTCGCGGATTACTGCGCCGGTGCCGCGGGCAAGACCCTGGCGATCGCCGCCACGATGGACAACAAGGGGCATATCGTCGCCTGCGATGTTTCCGCCGTGCGGCTGGAAGGCGCGGGCAAGCGCCTCAGGCGCGCCGGGGTGCACAATGCCGAGCGCCACCTGCTCGTCTCCGGCGACAAGTGGCGCAAGCGGAACTCGAAGAAATTCGACCGCGTGCTGGTCGATGCCCCCTGCACCGGAACCGGCACCTGGCGCCGCAACCCCGATGCCCGCATCCGTACAACCGATCGTGACTTGCGGGAGCTGGTGGCGAAGCAGGCAATGATCCTCGATGACGCATCAGAACTGGTGCGCCCGGGCGGAAGGCTGGTCTACGCTACCTGTTCACTGCTGCCCGAGGAGGACGAGATGCAGGTGCGCGCCTTCCTGGAACGCCACGGCGATTTCACCGAGGTTCCGCTTGCTGGCCTGTGGGAAGCCCAGCGCCCCGGCGTGGCGCCGCCCTGCGAGGGGCCGGCGATGTCGCTCTCCCCCGCCCGGCACGGCACCGATGGCTTCTTCGCCGCGGTGCTGGAGAGGCGGCCGGCATGATCGCCATCCGGCGGGCGCGGCCAGGCGACGGGCAGGGCATTGCCGCCGTGCATGTCGCCGCCTGGCGCAGCGCCTATGCCGGAATCCTGGGCGAAGGCTACCTCGCGGGCCTGTCGGAACAGCGGCTCGCGCGCTTCTATGAACGCGCCATCGTCGATCGGCAGGATGGCCACGCCGTCTTCGTCGCCACCGGCGCCGGCTTCGACCTGCCGGCGGTGGATGGCCCCGCGCAGGGAGAGGCGTCCGGCGCTCCCTGCGCCATCATCGGCTTCACCTCCGGCGGCCGCGCCCGCCGTCGTGGGCTGGCGGAGGGGGAGGTGGAGACGCTGTATGTGCTGGATGATTTTCGCGAACGCGGTCTCGGCCGGCGGTTGATGCGGGCGATGGCGGCGCATCTGCGGGCCATCGGCTGCAATTCCGCCATGGCATGGGTGCTCGAGAACAACCCCAGCCGCTTTTTCTACCGCCACCTCGGCGGCCGGCTTTCGATGCGTGAGGCCATCACCGTCGCCGGCCAGCCGGTGGAACAGGTGGCGATGCGGTGGGACCCGATCGACGTGCTGCTCTCAGCGACCGCGACGGCCCGCGAGGGGGGGTAGGGCGGGCGTTGCCGCCAGCCCGTCCCCAGCCCTTCGGTCAGTATTTCAGGTCGCGCGGATCAAACGGGCGCACCGGTTTCCGGCCCATGATGTGTTCGAGCACCGCGTTCATGGTCGGCGCGTCATTGTCGAAGGCGCCATGGGCCTTGGATGTCGATACCGGCGCCTGGCCGCCCTCCGAACGTGACGCGACGACCAGTCCAGGTGCGAGCAGCGCCGCGATGGCCGGGTCCGTGGGCCTCACCGCGGCGCGCCCCGCCTCACCCGGAATGCCTGTGAGGAACCGTTCCATGCCGAGCAGCGGCTGGCCGCGTGATTTTTCGAAGGCATTGCTGACGAGGTAGAGCAACGATTTTCCATAGGGGCCGACAGTATCGTCCCGCTCCGCCTCGTCACTCAGGATGTAGGTACGCGGCGCCGGGCAGGCGCCACTGCTGATCGGCGCGAACATGTGTTCTCGGAACAGGTCAATCGTCATGGCGGGAGCCATGAGTTGGACCGACTTCACGGGAATGCCGGAGGCGAGCAACCGTTGCAGCGCATGGGCGAGGTAGATGGCCCCGGCGCTATGGGCGACGATGTGCAAGTCCCACCGGGCCGCTTCGCCGGGTTGGGTCTGGGTCAACTCATGCTCCACCGCGTCCAGGGCGATCTGCATCGCGCCGTTCCCATCCTCGCGGTTCGACGCGAGGCGGGCGTTTTCCGTCATCTCCCGCCACATCGCTCCGCCGATCCGCGCCGTCGTCAGCTCCAGGGACCGGTCCCGCCCTTCATCGGCGATGTTCCGAACAGTATCCATGAACCCGCCGGCACGGGAGAAGATGCCACCGAGGATGTCGTCCACGATGTGGCGCAGCGTCTCCGCGGCGCCGGATTCCCACATGATGTGCAGGGGATAGATGTGGTTCGCCAGCATGACATCGCGCAATGCCACGACGCGACCAGCGACATCGGCTTCGCTGTTGAGGCCACCATGCAGGTACAACAGCACGCGGCGTTTCGGCCATGCCTGCGCGGCCAGGGGGATCGTTTCGCGGAACAGTCGCTTCATGTCTTCTTCGGTGGTCCAGTAATTCCCGCGCTGCGACAGTTTGCCGTCATTGCCGACATCGATGATGTAGGGGCGGATTTCATCGAGCGGCACGGCCTTGCGGGATCGCGCCAGACCCTTGGTCGTATCGGCGGCGCCCTGCGCTGACCACAGGTCCAGCGCCAGCGGCACCCCGATCTGCGCGGCCCAAACATCGGTCGCATGGAGCAGAAAATCC
>CANJXD010000569.1 GCA_947478535.1 Acetobacteraceae bacterium | reverse complement strand
GCTTCCTCGTGCCCGATGAGGGCCGCATCCTCTGCGCGGGGGAGGATATCACGAAGCTGCCCCCCTATGCCCGCAACCTCGGCGTGGTGTTCCAGAACTACGCGCTGTTCCCGCATATGACGGCGGCGGAGAATGTCGGCTACGGGTTGAAGGTGCGTGGACTGCGCAAGGCGGATATCGCGGAGCGCGTGAGGCGGGCGCTCGATCGTGTGGGGCTTGCCGCGGCGGCGGACCGGCTGCCGGGCCAGCTTTCCGGCGGCATGCAGCAGCGCGTCGCACTCGCCCGCGCGTTGGTGATCGAACCGCGCATCCTGCTGCTGGATGAACCGCTCTCGGCGCTGGACAAGAACCTGCGGGAGGGCATGCAGGTGGAACTGCGCCTGCTGCAACAGCGCATCGGCATCACCACCGTCTTCGTCACCCATGACCAGGAGGAAGCGATGACGCTGTCCGACCGCATCGCGGTGATGCAGTCCGGCCGCGTGATGCAACTGGGCACGCCGGAGGATGTGTATCGGCGGCCCACCTCCGAATTCGTCGCGACCTTCCTCGGCACGACCAACATCCTGCCGGGGAAAGTGCTGGAAGCCGCCGATGGCCTGGTGGGCGTGATGCTGGATGGCGGCGCGCTCGTGGCCGCCACGGGACATGCCGCGCCGGGCAGCACGGTGCGCATCGCGGTGCGGCCGGAAAGCGTTGTCCTCGCGCCGGATGGCGCGGGCGTGCCCGGGGTGGTGGAAGACATTCTGTTCCAGGGCCACCGGTTGATCGCGCTGTTCCGCACCGCAAGCGGTGCCGAAATCCGCAGCTACATGCCGCCATCGGGCTGGCGCCCGGCGCGCGGCGAAGCCGCCTTCGCACAATGGGGTGCGGCTGATGCCGCGCTGCTTGAAGGCTGAATTGCAAAGGCGCCAGGGCGCCGACGGATAACACAGGCGCTTGCGCGCCAGGGGAGGCCAGAGATGGACGAAATTACCTGCCACAATATCGACCGGCTCATCACCGTGGAAATGCGTGCGGGCAAGGGCGAAATCCCGCGCGGCGTCATCCACCGGCTGTATGAGGCGGCGCGCGCGGCGCAGGGGGATCGTTCGCTCACCTTCCTCGCCGCGGATGGGCTGCGCCGGCACCTCCAGCGCGGTGACCATGTGCTCGTCGTCACCGGCGCCGGCACGCCGCCCTGGCTGCCCTACGGCGAGACCGATGGCCCGCCCGGTGCCGCCGCGGTGGCGCGGGCGCTGGATATCGGCCTTGGTGCGAAGCCGATCCTGATCGCGGAGGACCGCAACATGGGCCCCGTGGTCGCCGCGACCGAAGGCATCGGCATGATGGTGATGGAGGAGGAGCATTTCGCGAAGCGCGATGGCTGCGCACTGTCCCGCCCCATGCCGCTCGGCGCGGCGGCGGGTGCCGCCTTCACGCAGGAGATCTTCGATCGCTACAAGCCGAAGGCGGCGGTTTTCGTCGAAAAGGGCGGGCCGAATTCGGAAGGCTTCTTCAACAGCCTGCTCGGCACGGGGCGCACCACGGACATGATGGCGAATGCGCATCTTCTGGCCGATGAGGCGAAGAAGCGGGGCTGCTTCACCGTTGGCGTCGGCGATGGCGGCAACGAGATCGGCTTCGGCAAATGCGCCGAGGCGGTTCGGGAGATCCAGCCCTTCGGCCGCATCAGCAAGCGCCCGGACGGCAGCGCGGGCGCGGGCATCGTCACGGTGACGGAAACCGATGTGCTGGTCGCCGCCTCCGTCTCCAACTGGGGCGGCTACGGGATCGCGGCGGCGCTGGCGGGGTTGCTCGGCAATCCGGATGTGCTGCATTCGCCCTCGGACGAAATCCGCATGATGCAGCGCTGCGTCGCCGCCGGCGCGGTGGATGGCGTGTTCTGCCGCCCCATTCCCCTGGCCGATGGTACGGCGGAAGCGGTGCAGCCGGCGATGATCACCATCCTCGCCGACCTCGTGCAGATGAGCCTCCGCAGCGTCAGCCGCGGCTTCTGAGGAACCATTGCCATGCAGATCGCCTGCGATGCCATCGACAAGCTGATGATGGTGGAAATCCGCCAGCGCGGAGCCAACCGCGGCTTCAAGTGGACCCTGTATGAACTGGCGCGCGCCGCCTCCGATCGCCCGCTGGTTCTGGCAGCGGCGGAGGCGCTCAACGGCCCGCCGATGCTGGTCGGCATCGTCACCGGCGCCGCGGTGCCGGAGCACATGCCGGCGGGGGAGAATGACGGCCCCTTCGGTGCCGTAGCGCTGGCGCGCACGCTGGTGGCGATCGGCCATCAGGTCGTGATCTGGACGGATCCGGAATGCGCGCCGCCGATCGAGGGCCTGCTGAAGCACATGCAAGTGCCGGCGAGGCTCGGCATCCTCGGCATGAATGACGAGGCGCAGCAGAAGGCCATCGCCGCCGAATGTGGCGCGCTGGTCGCCATCGAGCGGCTCGGCGGCAACGTCAACGGCTTCATCCACGGCATCAACGGCAAGGTGCGCAACGGCTTCCGCACCAAGGTGGATGTGATCTTCGACACCGCCCGCGCGCTGGGCAAACCCACCATCGGTATCGGCGATGGCGGCAACGAGGTGGGCTTCGGCAAGATCCGGGATGCGCTGCTGGAACGCGCGCCGGAGCACAACCAGGCGGATCGCACGCCCTGCGGTGGCGGCATCTTCTCCGCCGTCGCGACGGATGTGCTGGTCACCGCCACCACCTCCAATATCGGCGCCTATGGCGTGGCGGCGGCGATCGCGATGCTGCGCGGCGATGCCTCGCTCTGCCATGACGGCGATGAGGAGGAACGGCTGCACTATGTCGGCGTCGGCCTCAACCTGACGGATGGCGGCGGTGGCGGGCAGATCGCGGCCTGTGACGGAATTCCCGCCAAGGCGAATGGCGCGATGGCCACCCTGATCCAGGCTGTCGTGCAGCGGTTCCTGGACCCGCCGCGCGTGCGGCCCTTCTGATGGCATCCGCGCCCGATTTCACGCCGGAGGCGATCGACCAGCTCGTCACGCTGGAGATCAAAAACGCCGGTGCCGCCCGCGGCGTGGTGAAGCCGCTGTATGACGCGGCCCGGGCGCTGGCGGGCGGCCCGCTCTGCATGGCCATCGCGCTGGCGCTGCGGGCACGGGTGAAGCCCGGCGAGGCTGTCTTCCTGCTGACTGGCGCGGGCTACATGCCGACCATGCCGAAGGGCGAAAGCGATGGCCCGCCCGGCGCGGCGGCGCTGGCGCGCATCCTGCACAAGGGGCTCGGCGCGGTACCGGTCTTCGTCATCGAGGCGCATCACGCCGATGTCATGGCCGCTGCCGCCACCGCCTCCGGCCTCAGCCTGCGGCCGCTGCGCCAGGCGATGGAGACGCGCCTTGGTGCCGCCATCGCCTGCGCGCCGGTGGATCAGGGCGCGGCGGATGTCTGGGTGCGCGATCTCGTGGCGGAGCTGAAGCCGGCGGCGGTGATCGGGATCGAACGGCTCGCGCCCGGCGAGGATGGAGCGATCTATGCCGCCAAGGGCCTGCCGCTGTCCGGCCCCGATGGCATCAACGAAGGCGTGACGGATATCGCGGCGCTGATGACCCATGCGCGGGATGCCGGCGCGCTGACCATCGGTATCGGCGACCACGGCAACGAGGCCGGTTTCGCCAGCATCCGGGAGACGACGATCGCCGTCATGCCCCATGGCGCGAAGCTGGCGACGACGATCGGGGCGGATTTCGTCTACCCCGCCGCCAACGCCAATTGGGGCAGCTACGCCGTGGAAGCAGCACTGGCCTGCCTGCTGGGCGACGCCACGCTGATGCATGCGCCTGTGGTGGAGGAGCGTGTGCTGCGCCGCTGCTTC
>CANJXD010000568.1 GCA_947478535.1 Acetobacteraceae bacterium | reverse complement strand
TATGCACGAAGTGCTTGTAGATCACCTCGTCGCCATCGATTTCCGCGTTCACCGCGGGGAATTCCTTCAGCGCCGCGACGCAGGCCTTCACGAAGAAGGACATGAAGCCGAGCTTCACGCCGTGCTTCTTCTCGAAGGCGTCCTTGTATTCGGTGCGCAGCGCCATGGCCGCGCCCATATCCACCTCGTTGAAGGTGGTCAGCATCGCCGCCGTGTTCTGCGCTTCCTTCAGGCGGCGCGCGATGGTCAGGCGCAGGCGCGTCATCTTCACGCGCTCCTCCCCGCCTTCCATCGTCCGCGCGGCCTTCGGCGCGGCGGGGGCGGCGCCAGGGGCGGCAGCAGGCGCGGCGGCGGGCTTGGACAGGAAGGCGAGCACATCGCCCTTCGTCACCCGCCCGTCCTTGCCCGACCCGGCGCCGACATCGGTGGCCGAGACATTGCCTTCCGCCATCAGCTTGCTCGCGGCCGGGCCGGCCGGCAGCGCGACCGGGCCGGCCGCGACATGCGGCACTTCGACATGCGGCGTCGCCGGCGCGGCGGGCGCCGGGGTGGGCGCGGTCGGCGTGCCGGTGGACACCGGCTTCGCGCCGGTTGCGATGCCGATGGTGCCGAGCACGGCGCCTGGGCCGACCTCCGCACCCTCGGCGGCCAGGATGCTCTCGATCACGCCGGCCTTCGGCGCGTTCACCTCGACCGTGACCTTGTCGGTCTCCAGCTCGACCAGCGGCTCATCCGCCGCCACCGCTTCGCCAACCTTCTTCATCCAGCGCGCGATCGTCGCGCTGGAAACGCTCTCCCCGAGGGGGGGCACCACGATGTCGGTCATTGTCCCTGCCTTCTGCCTGGGGTCGCGCTCAGCTCAGGCCGAGCGCTTCGCGCACCAGGGCTTCCTGCTGCTGCTGATGAACCTTGGCGAGGCCCGTGGCCGGGCTCGCCGCTTCGATGCGCCCGGCATAGGAGGGGCGCTGCGCCGCGTTGCCGTTCTCCCGCAGAACGGCTTCGATCCTGCGATCGACGAAGGTCCAGGCGCCCATATTCTCGGGCTCCTCCTGGCACCACACGACATCGGCGTTGACATAGGGCGCCAACGTCTTGACGAGGCTCGTCTTCGGGAAGGGGTAGAGCTGTTCGACGCGGACAATCGCCACGTCCTTCACACCCTTCTCGCGGCGTTCCTGCAGCAGGTCGTAATAGACCTTGCCCGTGCAGAGCACGACGCGCCGGACCTGTTCGGCCGGCACCAGCGTATCCACTTCCGGAATCACGTACTGGAAGCTGCTGCCCGGCGCGAAATCGGCCAGCGGGCTGACCGCCATCTTGTGGCGGAGCAGCGACTTCGGCGTCATCAGCACCAGCGGCTTGCGGTAGTTCGCCTTCAACTGGCGGCGCAGCGCGTGGTAGTAGTTCGCCGGCGTCGTCAGGTTGCCGACGCGCATGTTGCGCTCCGCGCACAGCTGCAGATACCGCTCCAGCCGCGCCGAGGAATGCTCCGGTCCCTGGCCTTCGTAGCCATGCGGCAGCAGCATCACCAGGCCGGACATGCGCAGCCACTTCGTCTCGGCGCTGGCGATGAACTGGTCGATGATGACCTGCGCGCCATTCGCGAAATCGCCGAACTGCGCTTCCCACAGCACCAGCGTGCGCGGGTCCGCCAGGGTGTAGCCGTATTCGAAGCCCAGCACGCCGAATTCGGAGAGCAGGGAGTTGAAGGCCTCGAACTTCGGCTGGCCGGCGCGGATGTTGTTCAGCGGCACGTATTCGGCCTGCGTCTTCTGGTCGATCAGATAGGCGTGGCGATGGCTGAAGGTGCCGCGCTGCACATCCTCGCCCGAAAGCCGCACCCGGTGGCCTTCCAGCAGCAGCGTGCCGAAGGCCAGCGCCTCGCCAGTCGCCCAGTCGATGCCCTCGCCGGTCTCGATCGCCTGCTTCTTGGCTTCGAGCTGGCGGATGATCTTCGGGTTGGCGCCGAAATCGGCCGGCATGCGCACCAGCGCCGCGCCGACTTCGCGCAGCGTGTCGAGGCCCACGGCCGTCTCATGCAGCCGCTCCACCTCCTCGCCCACCGTCACGGCCTTGAGGCCGGACCAATGGCCTTCCAGCCAATCCGCCTTGTTCGGCTTGAAGGATTGCGCGGCCTGGAAGGCGTCCTCCAGCGTCGCGTTGAAGGCATCCAGCATCGCCTTCGATTCCGCGGCGGGGATGCTCCCTTCCTTCGCCAGGCGCTCCGCATACACGGTGCGCGTCGTCCGCATCTCGCGGATGCGGTTGTACATGATGGGCTGCGTGAAGGCCGGCTCATCCGTCTCGTTATGGCCGTGGCGGCGATAGCAGACGATGTCGAGCACGAAGTCGGCGGCGAACTGCATGCGGAATTCGGCCGCCATGCGGGCGCAGAACACCACCGCTTCCGGATCGTCGCCATTCACATGCAGGATCGGCACCTGGATGCTCTTCGCCACGTCGGTGCAGTAGAGGCCCGAATAGGCATGCGCCGCGACGGTGGTGAAGCCGATCTGGTTGTTGGTCACGACATGCAGCGTGCCGCCGGTGCGGTAGCCGATGAGCTGGCTCATCGCCAGCGTCTCATACACCACGCCCTGGCCGGCGAAGGCCGCATCGCCATGCAGGGTGATGCCCATGACGCTGCGCCGCGTCTTGGTATCCCCCGCCATGTCCTGCCGCGCCCGCACCTTGCCGATGACCACGGGGTCCACGGCCTCGAGGTGCGAGGGGTTCGGCTGGAGGGAAAGGTGCACCATCCGCCCGGCGATCTCGACATCGGTCGAGGTGCCGAGGTGGTACTTCACGTCGCCCGAGCCCTGCACATCCTCGGGGTGGGCCGACACGCCCTTGAACTCCGAGAAGACGGCCGAATAGGGCTTCTTCACGACGTTCACGAGCACGTTGAGCCGCCCGCGATGCGCCATGCCGATGCTGATCTCGCCCACGCCCTGCGCGGCCGCGGTCTCGATGATCGTCTGCAGCGCGGGGATCGTGCTCTCGCCGCCCTCCAGGCCGAAGCGCTTGGTCGTCGCATACTTCTTGGCGCAGAACGCCTCGAAGCCCTCGGCCTCGATCAGGTCCTGCAGAATTTCGCGCTTGGCGTTGGGGTCGAAGGCCTTGAGCCAGGGCGCGCCCTCGATCCGGCGCTGGATCCAGGACTTCTGGTCGGGGTCCTGGATATGCATGAACTCGACGCCGATCGAGCCGCAATAGGACGCCCGGCAGATCGCGAGGATCTCCCGCAGCGTCGCGTATTCCTTGCCCAGCACCATATCGAGGAAGATCGGCCGGTCCATGTCGGCGTCAGAGAAGCCATAGGTCGCCGGCGTCAGTTCCGAATGCGGCTTCGGCACTTGCAGGCCGAGCGGATCGAGATTGGCTTCGAGATGTCCGCGCACGCGGTAGCTGCGGATCAGCATCAGGGCGCGGATGCTGTCCAGGACAGCGCGCTGCGCGGCGGCTTTGTCGATCCCGGCCGGCGCGGCGGGCGAAGCGGGGGTGGCGGCCGCGCCCTTGGCGTCCTTCTTCGGTGCGGGCGGCAGTTCCGGATCGGGGCCGAAGCCCCCGCGCGGGCGCGGCGCCCAGGACGCGCCGGAGGCGTCCGTCAGCACGGAGCGCGCTTCGTCATTCAGCGCCGAGAACAATTCGGCGAAGGAGGCATCCACGCTCTCGGGCTTCTCCGCCCAGCGGGCATAGAGATCGGCGAGGTAGGCCGCATTCGCGCCCGACATCGCACTCGCGAGGATATCCACTCCGGCCATCTGCCCCAATCTCCCGTGGCGCCGTCCCGCGTCAGGCGGGCGTCGCCGCAACCCGTGATGGGGCGGCGCCGCAGAGCCCGCC
>CANJXD010000567.1 GCA_947478535.1 Acetobacteraceae bacterium | reverse complement strand
GCAAGGATACCGAGCGGCTGGCCGAATTGCCCTTCCCGATGATCCTCTACTGGAACTTCAACCATTTCGTGGTGCTGGAAGGGATCGACCAGGAGACCGGCGAGGCCTGGATCAACGACCCTGCCTCGGGCCCCCGCCATGTCGGCGCGGATGAGTTCGATGAGAGCTTCACGGGCATCTGCCTCGCCATGCAGCCCGGCCCGGCCTTCCGCCGTGGTGGCGCCGCCCCGAGCCTGGTCGATGGCCTGCGCCTGCGGCTGCGCGGTTCGGGAATCGCGCTGACTTTCCTCGTGATCATCAGCCTGACGCTGGCCATCCCCGGCCTGGTCGTGCCGGTGCTGACGCAGGTGTTCATCGACGACGTGCTGGTGCAGGGCCGCAGCAATTGGCTGCCGCCGCTGCTGCTCGGCCTGGTGCTCGGCGCGTTCCTCGAAGGCGGGCTGTCGGGGCTGCGGCATCTGTATCTGGCGCGCATGGAGGTGAAGCTCGCCACCGCGCATGGCGCGGTAATGCTGTGGCACATCCTGCGCCTGCCGGTGGCGTTCTTCGCGCAGCGCTACCCGGGCGACATCGCGCACCGGATGCAATCCAACGACAGCGTCGCGAAGCTGGTCAGCGAGCAGCTCGCGACGGCGATGGGGGGGCTGTTCACCCTGCTGTTCTTCGGCACGGTGATGGCGCTGTACGACCCCGTTCTGGCGGCGGTGGCGGGGGGGCTTTCGCTCGGCAACCTGCTCGCCCTTCGCCTCGCCTGGCGCTTGCAGGATGAGCTTTCGCGCCGGGCGCTGCGGGAGGAAGGCAACCTCCAGGCGATCGCCATCTCGGGCCTCGCCTCGATCGAGACGATCAAGGCCTCGGGGGCCGAGAATGATTTCTTCGCGCGCTGGGCGGGGCTTCAGGCCAACCACTTGAATGTGCGCCAGCGCATCGCGCTGCTGAACGCGCTGCTTGCCGGCGTGCCGGTTCTGCTTTCGGCGCTCGTCACGGTCGCCATCCTGTGGCTTGGCGGCTACCGCGTGATGGATGGCACGCTCAGCGTGGGGGAGCTTGTCGCCTTCCAGGGTCTCGTTGCCCATTTCGCCGCACCGCTCGGCGTGCTGATGCGCCTGGGCGGGGCGGTGAATGCGGCCAAGGGCGACATGGCGCGGCTCGACGATGTGGGGCGCTACCCGGTCGACGAGCGCATCGCCGCGCGGCCCGCCCCCTCGCCGGTTGCGCTTCCGCGCCTTTCAGGGCGGATAGAACTGCGCGACGTGGTGTTCGGCTACAATGCGCGGGAGAAACCGCTGCTGGATGGCATCACGCTCAGCGTCGCACCCGGCCAGCGGATCGGCTTCGTCGGCGCTTCGGGCAGCGGAAAGTCGACACTGGCAAAACTGCTGGTGGCGCTGTACCGGCCCTGGTCGGGCCACATCCTGCTCGATGGCCGCGACATCCATGACATCCCGGCACCGCTGCTCGCCGGCTCGGTCGCCGCCGTGGACCAGGACATCATCCTCTTCCAGGGCACGGTGCGGGAAAACCTGACCTTCTGGGATGCCGCCGTGCCGGAGCGCACGCTGATCCGCGCGCTGGAGGATGCCGAAATGCTGGCCACCGTCGCGGCCCGGCCCGGCCGCTACGACGCGCCGGTGGAGGAGGGGGGGGCGAATTTCAGCGGCGGCCAGCGCCAGCGTCTCGAGATCGCGCGCGCGCTGGTCGGAGACCCCTCGATCCTGGTGCTGGATGAGGCGACCTCGGCCCTCGATCCGGTGGTGGAACAGCGGATCGACGCGAATCTGCGCCGGCGCGGCTGCACCTGCGTGGTGGTGGCGCACCGGCTCTCCACCATCCGCGATTCCGACATCATCGTGGTGCTCGACGGCGGCCGCGTGGTGCAGCAGGGCAACCATGAGACGCTGGTGGCCAGCGAAGGCCCCTATCGCCGCCTGGTCGAGGCCGAGGCGAGCAGGCCCGAACCTTGAGCGCCGCAACGCCCTCGCCCTTCGATGACGACCTGCTGGCCCGCATCGGTGGCCAGCGCCTGGCGGTTGGCCATTCGAACCCCTTCCTGCTGGCGGACCCTTCCGAGGTATGGCTGGTGCTGCGCGGGCAGCTCGATCTGCATGTGGTGCCGGTGCTCGATGGCCGGGTGATCGGGCCGGGGCGGCATCTGCTGGCCATCGGGCCCGGCGACCTCGCCTTCGGGGGCGTGATCGGCGCGCTGGAGGCGGCGGCGGAACATCCCGGCCTGCGCGAGGATCTGCGCATGTCCGGCGTGCAGATCGGCCTGCGCGCCATCGCCGCCATGGGCACCGAGCTGTTCCGCGGCGAGCTCGGCTCGATTTCCGGCGAGGCCTTCGACCTGCAGACGGTGAATTGGGTGGACCGCTGGGCGGCCGCCCTCTCCGCCGCGCTGGTGCGGCGGGCGCGCGCCGTGCCGACCGAATTGCTGGAGGCCGATCCCGATGTTCCGCTCGCCGCCGGCGCCGTGCTGGCCGCGCATCATGGCGACGTGGTGTGGATGTGGCTCTCGGCTGGCTCGGCGCGGTTCCTCGGCGACGCCGAAAGCGCCATCCTGCCGGGCATGGCGCCGGTGCCGGTGGCCGAGCGCAGCTGGGTGACGCTGCCCGAACCCGCGGTGGTGAGCGCCACCTTCTCGCCGCAGCAATTGCGGCAGGGCACGTTGTGGCGCGCGCTCGCGGCGCATCATGGGCGCGTGGCGAGCATGCTGCGTCGTCAATTCCTGGCCGATGAGGCCGACGCGGCGCTCGCCTGGCAATCGCGGCTGGCGGAACGCAGCGACGCCTTCTCCGCCGGCGTGGCCGATATCGCGAGCGTGCTGGAGCGCCATCGTCCAAGCGCCGCGCCGGGTTCCGCCGCGGGGGGGGCGGACCCGCTGCTCACCGCCTGCCAGGCCGTCGGCGCCGCGATGCAGTTGCGCATCGTCGGGCCTTCCTTCGAGCCGGAGGGGGCGCATTCGCCGCTGGAGGAGATCGCCCGTGCCTCCGGCCTGCATCTGCGCGAGGTCGAGCTGCAAGGCGAATGGTGGCGCGAGGATGCTGGCCCGCTCCTCGCCTTCCGCACCGGCGAGGGCGCGGAGCCGGTGGCGCTGCTGCCCGACGGGCCCCGCCGCTACCAGCTGCATGACCCGGCCGCCGGCCCGGAGCAGGACCGACCCGTCGATGCGGCCCTGGCGGCAACGCTGCGCACCCGCGCCATGATGCTCTACCGCCCGCTGCCCGCTTCCATCCGCCGCTTCGGCCCGCTGCTGCGCTTCGGCGCGCGCGGCATCGGCGCGGACGTGACGACGCTGGCGGTGATGGGCGTGCTGGCGGCGCTGCTTGCCCTGTTCGCGCCCGTGGCCACCGGCGCGCTGCTGGAAATCGTGCTGCCGCGCGCCGAGCAGGGTTTGCACCATGTGATCATCGCGGGCCTCGCGGCTGCGGCGCTGGCCGGCGCGGTCTTCACCGTGGTGCGCGACGTGGCGGTGGTGCGCATCCAGGGCCGCATGGATGGCGTGATCCAGGCGGCGATCTGGGGCCGGCTGCTGGCGCTGCCCGCGCCCTTCTTCCGCGCGTACACCGCGGGCGATCTGGCCGACCGCGCGATGGGCGTGAACCAGATCCGTGAGGCGTTGTCGGGCGCCTTCACCGTGGCGCTGCTCGGCGGCCTCGCTTCGCTCTCCAGCCTGTGCCTGATGTTCTGGTATAGCCCCCACATGGCCATTGCCGGCAGCCTGCTGGTGGTGCTGCTGGCGGCGGTGAGCCTGGTGGTGTTCCGGCTGCAACTGCCGCATCTGCGCCGCGCCCAGGCGATCAGCGGCCGCTTGCAGGGCCTGGTGTTCCAGCTGATGAGCGGCATCGCCAAG
>CANJXD010000566.1 GCA_947478535.1 Acetobacteraceae bacterium | reverse complement strand
GCTCACCTGGCGGGCGATCTCGGCGACGCTGGCCGCCATCTGCTCGGTCGCCGCCGCCATGGTCTGCACCTCGCTATCGACCGCGAGCGCGCCGGTCGCCGCCTGACTGGCCTCATCGGCACTGCGGTCCGAAACCACGGTCAGGTCCTGCGTGGTGCCGCGCAGTTGGACCGAGGCGGTGGCCAGCCGCTCCGCGACGGCGCCGACGACGCCCTCGATGCCGTCGGCGAGATCCTGCCGCATCTGCTGCTGCGCCGCCGCGGCCTCCTCCTGCAGCAGCCGCTCGCGTTCGCGCAGCGCGGCGATGCGTTCGCCATCGGCGCGGAACACGGTGAGCGAACTGACCACGGCGCGCAGCGCATCGCGGCGCTCCAAAGGTGCCAGATCGACGGAAAGGTCACCCTTGGCGAGGCGCTGCGTGGCTTCCGCGATGCCGGTGATGGACCGCGTCACCTGCCGCCCGATGGCCCAGGTCAGCGCCGTCACCAGCAGCAGCGCGCCGAGCGCGATCAGCATGCTGAACTGGCTGCGCTCCTCTGCGGCCTGGCTGCTCGCGGCGGCGTCGCCGCGCGCGTCCTGCACCGCCCGCTCCACCAGGGCGCGCAGATTGCCCATCACCTCGGCGAATTTGCGCGCGAAGGGATCGAGGAAGGACACCGCACCGGCGAAGTCCAGCTCCAGCATCGTCGCCACCACCTCCAACGCATCGCTAAAGGTGGCGAGCTGCCCGATGATCTCGCCGGCGCGGGCGGCATCGGCGGCATCCTCCGGGCCGAGCCCGTCGCGATAGCGCGCGATCGCGGCGCTGACCTGCGCGACCTCGGCCTTCAGCGCCACGATCCGGGGCGGCGCGCCGGCCGCCTCACCCTGCGCCGCCTGCGCCGTCAGCAGCCGGTTCAGCGCGCCATCGACCTCCGCGAAGCGGGTCGCGGCGCTGGACAGCGTCACCACGCGCTCCATCTGCCGCCCGGCGACGTCGTTGGCGACGCCGGCCTGCCACGACATCGTCGCCGCCCCCGTCGCGGCGAGCAAGGCCATGGCGCAGAGCGCAACGCCCGGAGCGAGGCTGAACTTGAGGCCGAAGGGCAGGTCGTTCAGGCGCAAGCGCATCAGCGGTCCTTTCGGCGAGCCTTCGGAGCCTTGGTGATCACAGGTCGAAACGCAGCGAGATGAAGGCGCGGCGCTCCGGCTCCAGGCCCAGGCTGGCCTTGCTCTGCTCGCTGATCACGCCATCGGCTTCCAGCGCCACCACGACGCCCGGTCGGATGGTGTAGCCGGCGCGCAACCCGGCCCAGCTCTGGTCCCGCACTTCGACCATCGCCACCCTCGCGGTGCCAAGCGCGCGCCAGCCCTGGCTCGCGGAGGCATAGCGCAGGAAGCCGTCGAGCCGCAGCGGGCCTCCGCCCCAGCCCAGCCGCGCGCTGCCGATATGGCGTGGCGAGGCGCGTTCGAAGTCGACGGTGGCCCGGCTCAAATCGCCCTCGACCATCGCGAAGCGATAGGCCAGGCCCCAGTCGAAGTCGCCTGCGATGCGGCCGCGGGCGCCAAGCTCGGTGCCGTACATATCCGCCGAGCCGAGGCTGTAGGGAGAGGTCAGGACGGTACGGCCGATGGTGCGGGAGGGCACGCTGAACGACCCGCTGATGCCGCGGTTGACCTGGTAGAAGACGCTGGCCTCGACGCGCCCGTCGATCGCCTCCACCGCCCGCTGCCAGCCGAGTTCGTAATTGTCCACCACCAGCGGGTTGAGCCCCGGATTGCCGGACACGCTGATAGCGGCGAAATTCCGCCGCAGGCCGAGATCGAGCAGGCTCGGCGAGCCGATGCCGCGCGAGGCCGTGACGCGCATCGTGTCCACGCCGGTCGCCTTCCAGACCAGGCCGGCATTGTAGGCGAAGGTGCCGAAGTCGCGGTCATAGGCCGCGTTGTTGCCGACGGCATCATTTGCGGCGTAGCCGGTAGCGGACATGGAAAGCTGGTCCCAGCGGCCTGCCAGAGTCGATTCCAGATCGTCGCGGATCGCCCAGTTCCACATCATCCCGGCCGCCAGCACGTCATAGGACAGCTCGGCATTCGAATTGACCCGCAGGCGGTTGTGCCGGTACTCGACCGAAGGCCGCAGGGTATGGGCGGCACTGGGCTTGAGCGTGTCGGAAAGCTGCACCACCGTGACGCCCTGGTCGACGACAGAGCCGAGCAGTCGGCCTTCCACGGCATTGTGATAGACTGAGGCCTCGATCAGGCCATAGGCCGTCTCGGCCGCCAAGCGGCTGCGCAGGCTCCAGAGCCGCTGGTCCTGCGCGTAAAAGGCGCCGGTGCTGCCGAGGTCGCTGCCGGTGGAACGGGCATGGCTGCCCTCCAGGCCGAGTTGCACGCCATCCGTCACCCGGAACAGCCCGGTTCCCGCCACCTGGTAGCGCGAGGGGTCGTTCGTCACCCCGATGGCGCGCCCGCCATAGTCCCGGCTCCAGTTGTTCTCGTCGCGCAGCCCGGCCGAGAGCCGGATGCCGCTGCCATCGCCGAGCGGCGCGGTGGCGACCGCCGAGGCTTCATTGTAGGCGCCGGTGCCGGTCCGGACCACGCCATTGGTCACGCGGTCGATGGCCGGGTTGAAGGTGATGATGTTGATCACCCCGGCCGCGGCGTTGAAGCCGAACAGCGCGCTGTTGGGGCCTTTCACCACCTCGATCTGGCGGATTTCCGACAATTGCACGGGGATGGAATGCCAGGTGGTGCGGCCGTAATCGTCGATATAGACCTGCCGCCCATCGACCAGCACCAGCAGTCGCGGCGTGAAGGGCGTCGCCATGCCGCGGATGCCGACAGCATAGTCAGCCGGGCCGTATTGCATGACGTCGAGCGAGGTGTAGCGCAGCAGCACGCCCGGGATATCCCGCGCGCCGGACTGGCGGATCTGTTCGGCGGTGATGATGTCCATCGCCGCCGGCACATCCGCCGCGCGCTGTGGCTTGCCGGTGGCGCTGGTGGTGACGGGTTCGCCGAACAGCGTCTCCAATGCGCCGTAGTCCATGGTCTGCGCCAGCACACGCGGCGCGGGCGCTGCCAGCAGCGCGGTCCCCGCCATCAAGGCGGCGCGCATGCCCTTTCCTGCAATGCTCATCTCAGCGCTCCTGGATCATCATGCGGAAGGCGGCGGAAAAACCGACGCCGGCGCCCTGGGCCGCGACGCGGTTGACCAGGATCTCGACGCGCGGTTCGCTGCGCACGGTCATCACGACGCGGCCGCCCTCAATGGCGGACGGCTCGACGGCGACGGTCAGGACGCCCTTGCCGGCGACGGCGGTGGCGGCGGTGGCGGCATGCGGCAACGCAGCGCTGGTCAACAGCAGCGCGACCGGGCCGCTGGCGATACCCTCCAGCGGCATGGCGCGCGCCGTCAGGGTCAGGCTGCCGGCGCGCAGCCCGGTACCGAAGGCGGCGACGATGCGCTCGGCCTCCTGCTTCCCGGGGTCGGATGCACCGGGATAGACAATGCCGATCTCGGCGGTGCCGCTGGGCGGCGGCGTCATGAAGGCGATGGCGCGGGCGATCACCTGCAGATCGCGGACCGACATCTCGGCCGCGGATGCGGCGACAGGCACGCCGCCCGCGAGCAAGGCCGCAAGCCCCGCGGCCTGCATCCGAGCCGAGACACAGCAGCGCGGCGCGCTTCGCGCAGCGCCCGCTGAAATTGGAATGACGGACAAATTCTTTCCCCGCTGCTGGTCCAGCCTGATGAGTGCCGCACCCCATCTATGCGGGTGAGAGGTAAAAAATTTCTTATGAACCTCAGTGTCCGTCTCCGAAGATGTTGAATCCCTTGAGTCTCTTGTGATTCGCTGTGGTCCCAGCCGATTCG
>CANJXD010000565.1 GCA_947478535.1 Acetobacteraceae bacterium | reverse complement strand
GGTTCAATGTGCCGAAGGCCGGCGCGCGGTTGAAGTTTTGCGCCAGCACCGGCCCACCAATGGCCAGGACGGCGGCTGCGGCCGCGACGATGAGAGTTTGACGCTTCATGATTCCTCCGAACGGGCGGGCCCGCGTGACCGGCCCGCCAAGCGCGAGCCTGCATGACTTTATGCCAATCTCGTGAGGTAACACCACGGTGGTCTGGCGGATGTAGTGTCTTTTTTATGGATGAAATTACGAAATTTAGATGAGCCCATGGTCTCTAGGCGAGCAATCGCCCGGCGCTGAAGGGGACCACCTCGCCGCCTACGGAGACTCTGATCCCCATCGCATCCCGCCAGGCGCTCAGGCGCAGCAGGCTCGGCCGGCCCATCTCCATCCCCTGCTCGACGTCGAGCGACAGCCCAGCCCCGCCATCGCGTGCCAGAAGCAGTCCGGCGAGCGCGACATTGGCCGCCCCCGTCGCCGGATCTTCCACGACGCCGACCAGGGGCGCGAACATGCGCGTCCGCAGGCGCCCCGGTGCGATCCGGCAGAACAGGTGCAGGCCGATGGCGCGGCTGGTCGGCAGGTGCCGCCGGAACGCCGCCTCATCCGGCGCGGCGGCGGCAAGCATCGCCGCATCCGCCACTTCCGCCAATGCGAAGGGGGTGCCGCAGGATGCGATGGTGGCGTCCTGAAGCGGCTCGGAAAGTCCCACGCAGGCGGCCATGGCCGCGCCGTCCAGCGCATCGCCCTGGGTGAAGGCGACGGGAGCGGTGATGGTGGCGCCGGTGAACAGGCCCGACGCATCCCGCCTCAGCGCGGCGATGACGCGCCCGGCCTTCTGGTCCAGCGCCATCGCATCCCCCGCGATGCCGAGCCGCCGCGCCAGCAGCACGGCAGCGCCGACATTCGGGTGCCCGGCGAAGGGCAACTCCATGCCGGGGGTGAAGATGCGGATGGCGGCGGTGGCGGCGGCGGCATCGCCTGCGGTGACGAAGACGGTCTCGCTGAGGTTGAATTCCCGCGCGATGGCCTGCATCGCCACGCCATCCAGGCCAGCGGCCTCGAACACCACGGCCAGCGGATTGCCGCCGAAGCGGGTGGTGGTGAAGACGTCGCAGGTCTCGAAGGCGCGGGTCATGGCGGGGTCTCCCTCCGCGCAGCATAGCCATGAAAGCGGGGCGGGTGACCGGGTGCGGCGCGCATGGCACGCTTGCCCGGAGCGGGACGTGGCGGGCCAGGAATCGCCAGGAAAAAGGACGCGTGGATGAGTGGGCGGATCTTCGGCAATGGCCTGCTGCGCCTGGCGCTCGGCGTGGTGCTGGCGGCCGCGGTCGCCACCTTCGCGGGGCTGCCGGCCATCATGCTCGTCGCCGTCCTGGGTGGGGAGGCGCTGGCCGCCTGGCCGTCGGAGGGGATGGGGGAACTGATGGAAGCCTGGACCGGCACCTTCGCCCTGCTGCCCTTCGCCGTGATGTTCACCGCGCTCGGCGGCCTGCCGATGCACCTGGCGCTGGCGGCGATGCGGCGGCAGGGCGTCGGCGCCTATATGCTGGCGGGCGCGATCGGCGGAGCGCTGGTGCTGGGCGGGCTGTTGAACCTGGTGCCGGAGACGCTGACCTGGCGCCCCTTCCTCCAGGGCGCGCCGCTGGGCGCCCTGGCGGGGATGGCCTTTCGGATGGTCTGGAGCCCCGCCTGAACCCCTCGCGCGCCTAGGCCGCCGCGATGGCCGCGTTCATGGCCCGCACCCCGGCGGCGGGGCCGTCCGGATGGTTCCAGACCGCGCCGACCACCGCGAGAAAATTCGCCCCCGCCTGGACCAGCGGCGCGCAATTGACGGCGGAGATTCCGCCGATGGCGACGGACGGCAGTTCGAACATCTCGGACCACCATTCCAGGATCTCGGCCTCCGCCTGATGCTCCACGGTCTTGGTGCCGGTGGAGAAGAAGGCGCCGAAGGCGACGTAGTCCGCACCAATCTCCCCGGCCTGCATCGCCAGGTGGCGGGACGCATGGCAGGTGACGCCGATGGTCGCCTCCGGCCCCAGCAGCCTGCGGGCGGCGAGGGGGTCTCCGTCCCCCTGGCCGAGATGCACGCCATCGCAGCCCGCCTTCTTCGCGAGGTCCATGCGGTCATTCATCAGCACGGCGACGCCGGCCGCCTGGGCGACGGGCAGGATGGCGGCGGCGGCGCGGAGGATGGCCTCATCCGCCACATCCTTCAGCCGGATCTGCAACGCCGCGACATCCCCCGCATCCAGCGCGCGGGCGAGGCTGTCCGCGAAGCCGGGCAGGTCCGGCAGGGCAGGGGGGGTGATGAGGTAGAGGCGGCAATCGCGGTCAGGGGCGGACATGGGAGGGGTGTCGCGCGAAGCGGGGCGGTTGGGAAGGGGGATCAGGCGCCGCTGAGCCAGCGATGGAGTTCGGCCTGGTGCGATAGCGCGGGTGCCTCTACCCGCGTGGCGCGCCACCAGAGCCAGAGCGCGGGGGTGATCACCAGTTCCATTCCCAGCGCCAGCAGATGCGGCAGCGGCGGCGGCCCTTCGATCACCACGCCCACCAGCCGCGCGAGGCCACCCAGCGCCACCACCAGCGCCAGGATGCTGAAGGCCTGGCCGCGCCGCGGCAGATCCGCGCTGCACCACCAGGCCAGCATCCCGAGGCCCAGCAGCAGGCCGGAGAGGTAGCGCAGATGGCTCTCTGTCGCGGGTCCCGCATCCTCGCCGAGGAAGGCGGCACCCCACAGCGCCCCGCCGGCACCGGCGAGGAGGGGGACAAGGGCGGCGATGCGGATGGCGAGGATGATCATGCCTGCTTTACGCACGACCAGCCCGACTGGATGCAACTCACGTCACGTTGTGCAGCGCAGTATCGGCACGGAGCGGTCCGGCGCGACAACAAAAAGCCCCGGAGGCGCGGGGCCTCCGGGGCTTCTTCCGCAATTCAAGGCACGATCAGGTCTGATAGACGTCGATGATCGCCTGCAGCAGCGCCAGCGCCTCGGCCTTCGGGCGCTGGAAGGCGTTGCGGCCCATGATGGAGCCGTTGCCGCCGCCGGCATGGATGGCGCGGACCTCGTCGAGGATCGCCTCCGTGCCCTTGGCCTCGCCACCGGAGAACACCACCAGGCGCCGGCCGCCGAAGCAGGCATCGACCACGTGCTTGATGCGCGCCGCGCCGTCAGCGGCGATCGGGTTCTTCTCGTAGGTCTTCTTCGCGGCATCGAGGGAGATGGCGCCCGAAGGCGGCTTCACCTTGATGATGTGCGCGCCCATCAGCGCCGCCATGTGCGCGGCATAGGCGCAGATATCGAGCGCCGTCTCGCCGACCTTGTCGATCATCGGGCCGCGCGGGTAGGACCACACCACCACGGCGAGGCCGCAGGCCTTGGCTTCCTGCGCCAGCTCCCGCAGTTCCTCCATCATCTCGAACTGGTATTCGGAGCCCGGATAGATCGTGAAGCCGATCGCCGAGCAACCGAGGCGCAGCGCGTCCTGCACCGTCGCCGTCACCGCCTGGTCCTTGGTGGTGGACAGGCTGTTGGAGGAATTGACCTTGAGGATGGTCGGGATCGTGCCGGCGAAGCTGCCGGCCGCGGCCTCGATCATGCCGAGGGGCGCGGCATAGGCGTTGAGCCCGGCATCGAGGGCGAGCTCGAACATGTAGCGCGGGTCATAGCCCACCGGGTTCGGCGCGAAGCTGCGGGCCGGGCCGTGCTCGAAGCCCTGGTCGACCGGCAGGATGACCACGCGGCCGGTGCCGCCAAGCTTGCCCTGCATCAGGATGCGGGCGAGGTTGCCCTTGGTCCCGGGGTTGTCGCTTTCGTACCAGGACAGGATTTCCTGGACCTTCGGCGTCAGGCGCATCGTGGCGGCTTCC
>CANJXD010000564.1 GCA_947478535.1 Acetobacteraceae bacterium | reverse complement strand
TGGCGGCGCGCGCCCTGTCCGGCGTCTGGATGGTGCTGGGGCGGGAAGCCCTGGCGGTCGAGGCCGCGCGGGTCGCGGTGGAGGCCGCGCCCGGGGTCGCGGACCCGCTGGAGCATCTGGCCGGGTTGCTGCTGGCCACGCATCGGCCGGCCCCGGCGCTGCTCGCGGCCGGCCGCGCCATCGGCACGGCGGGGGAGAACCCCGATGCCGGCCATGCGGGCTGGCGCATCGCCTCCGCGGCCCTGCTCTCGCTCGGGGAAACGGCGGAGGCGATCGCGGCGGCGAACCGGGCGGCGAAGCTTTCGCCGCTCCATGCCGAGCACGCCGAACAGGTCCGCACCGCTCATGCGGCGGAGATGGAAACAGCGGCCGCCGCGCGGCTCGCCGCCATGCCCACCGATGTTGCCTGGGCGCGCATCCCCGATGTGCCGCCACCCGCGCCGCCCCGGCTGGGCCATGCCATCGCCACGCGGCTGCGCGTGGTGGAAGCCCTGGTGCTGCGTGAGACGCGGACGATGTTCGCCGCCAGCCGCCTCGGCTACGCCTGGGCGCTGTTCGAGCCGCTGTCCCACGTGCTGCTGCTGAGCGCCGTGTTCTTCTTCCTCGGCCATGACAGCCAGCCGCCGATCGGCGACACGATGCTGACCTTCTACATGACGGGCGTTCTGTCCTTCCTGTTTTTCGCGCATCTGACGGAACGCGCGATGGATCTGGCGGCGGCGAACCGTTCGCTGTTGCAGGTGCCGGCGGTCGGGCTGTTCGACCTGCTGGCGGGCAAGGCGGTGCTCTCCGCGGTGACGGATCTGGTGATCGCCGCCATCACCTTCGGCTTCCTGATCGCCGTCGGCGTCGGCCGCGTGCCGGACGACCCCGCGCAGATGATCGCCTGCTACGCCGTGCTGTTCCTGCTGGCACTCGGCGTCGCCTGCCTCAACCTCGTCATCTCCGCGCACAGCACAGCGTGGGAGAAGCTGTGGCCGAGCCTGTTGCGCGTGCAGTACTTCACCTGCGGCGTCTTCTACCACCCGCTCGACATGCCGGAGGATATCCGCGCGCTGATCCTGCTGAACCCCTTGGTTCACGTCACGGAATGGATGCGCCAGGGCTATTTCCACGGCTACGAGAGCCCCTTCCTCGATATCACCTACCTGCTGCGCTGGACCATCGGGCTGCTGCTGTCCGGCACCCTGCTGTTCGCCGCCCAGGGTGCAAGGCTGCGCCATCATGCGTAGCCCGATGGTGGTGATGCAGGGCGTCAGCAAGGCGTATCGCCTGCCCGGTGGCGGCCAGCGCATCGTGCTGGACAACGCGACCATCGCCTTCCCCGCGGGGCTCAAGGTGGGCGTGCTCGGCCCGAACGGCGCCGGCAAATCCACTCTGCTGCGGCTGGTGGCGGGGACCGAGGCCGTCGATGCCGGGCGGATCACGCGCCATGGCCGCGTCAGCTTCCCGCTCGGTTTTTCCGGCACCTTCCACCCCGGCCTCAGTGGGCGGGAGAACCTGCACTTCCTCGCCCGGCTCTACGGTCTCGATGGCCGGGCGATGGTGGAAAGCGTCGCGGAATTCGGCGAATTCGGGCCGGAGATCGATGCGCCGATCGAGCGCTATTCCTCCGGCATGCTGGCCAAGCTCGCCTTCGGCGCCAGCCTGGCCATCGATTTCGATCTCTACCTCGTCGATGAGCTGACGGAGGTGGGCGATGCGCGGTTTCGCACCCTCGCGGCGGCGGCTTTCCGCAACCGGCTGCGCCACGCCTCGCTGCTGCTGGTCTCCCACAACAGCCAGACCATCCGCGCCTATTGCGACTGCTGCGCCATCCTTTGGGACGGCGCGCTGACGCCCTTCGCCACGGTGGATGAAGCGCTCGGCCGCTACGCCGAACTCATGGGGGTTGCCGATGCTTGAAACCATCACCCGACCGAGCCTTGTGGCGGAGCCCACCGCGACGGCCCCACGCGATGCGCCGCCACGCCCGCGCCACGGCGTCGCGCAGCGCCGGCGCGGCGGTGCGCTGCGCGGCTTCCTGCTGCTGGTGGTGCTGCCGACGCTGGCTTTCGTTGCCTGGCAGGCGCGCTACGTCGCCGACCAGTACGCGGTCGAAATCCGCTTCGCCGTCCGCCCCGCGGACCCCGCCCGCGGCGCGCTGCCCGCCGGGATGATGGCCGGCCTGGCTGGGGCGAATACGGATGCCTATGCCGTGGTGCAGCACCTGCAAAGCCCGGAGGCGATCATCGCCGCCGGGCGCCACGCCGATATCCGCGCCATCCTCGGCAATCCCGTCGCGGATTGGTTCCACCGGCTGGATCCGGCAGCGCCGGTGGAGGTCGCGCGCCGGGCCTGGCAGCGGCAGGTACGGCCGTATTTTGACCGCGCCAGCGGCATCGTCGCGGTCGAGATGCGCGCCTTTTCGCCCGAGGATGCCTTGGCCTTGGCGTCCGCCGTCGAAGGCGCGGCGGAGGATGCGGTGAACGCCATGTCCGCTCGGTCCCGCGCCGAATTGCTGGCCGCCGCGGAACGCGACGTGGCCGCCGCCGAGGCCCGCTTCGCCGCCGCCCGCGCCGCCGTGCAGGGCTTCCGGGATCGCCAGCAGGTGGTCGACCCGCGCCGCACGGCGGAAGGCTATTCCCAGCACCTGGTCCGCCTGCAATCCGAACAGATCGCGATGACAGCGCAACTCGCCTCATTGCGCCGGGTGATGAGCGACAATGCCGGGGTGGTGATGCAGCTGCGCGAAAGCCTGCGCGCCACCGAACAGCAGATCGGCGCCGTGCAGGCGCGCATCACGGCCGAGGAACCAGGCGGCCCGGCGCTGTCAGCCACCATCGGCGGCTTCGAGGCGATGGAGACGGAAGTGATCTTCGCCCAGCGCGCCTATGAGGCCGCGATGGGCGCGCTGGAACGCGCCCGGGCCGAGGCGCAGCGCCAGCAGGTCTTCCTCGCCCCCGTGGTGCGGCCGGTCGCTCCGCAACAGGCCGAATACCCCGCCCGCATCGCCCATGGGCTGACCTTCCTGGCGGGGTCGATCCTCGCCTGGTTCGTCGGCCTCCTCGCCCTGCGCGCCCTGAAGGAGCACGTCGCATGAGTACGTTACGGGACAGAACCCTGACACAGCGCCGCGTGGTGCCGCTGGGGCCGGGGGAGGTGCTGGTGGAGGCCGCCTGGGGCGGCTTCATGGTGGTGCCTGGATTCAATATCGATGTCGCAATCGGTGTCGCGCGCGATGGCGTGCATGAACCCTGGACCACACGGCTCGTGCAGGAATTGCTGCGGCCGGGCGATATCGCGCTCAATGCGGGGGCCAATTTCGGCTACTTCGCCTGCCTCGCCGGTCGCCTCGTCGGCGCCGAGGGCCGCGTCATCGGCGTCGAGCCCAATCCGCATATCCTGCCCTTCCTGATGAAGTCGCTCTACTGGAACGGCACCATCGGCAATACGGAGGTCATCGCCCGCGCGCTGTCCTCGGTGGATGGGCAGACGCTCGATTTCCACTTCGACCCGCAATATCTCGGCGGCGGTTCGGCCACCGGCCTGTCCACGGCGATCACCGAGGGTGGGGCGATACCGTCCGGCATTGACGCCGCCTTCTGGTCCGCCGCCACACTGCCGCGCCTGGTGGATGCGACGGGTCGCTGGGTGAAGGGCCTCGGGCTGATGGTGCCGTTCGTGGCGGAGACCGTCACCATCGATACTCTCGCCCGCACCCTCGGCCTGCCGCGGCTGGACCGTAATTGCTCACCCCCCCCTTCCGGTCGTGCCTCACGCAGGTCGTATGATCGCCACGCCCGCGAGGGCGGCGCGCAACGCCTCGAGGGCGGTCCTTCCATGCAGGCGCCCTGTGGCGATGACGCTGGCCGCGGCGGCGTAGACCTTG
>CANJXD010000563.1 GCA_947478535.1 Acetobacteraceae bacterium | reverse complement strand
TCCTGCCGGAGACGGCGCGGCTCGATATCTGGTGGGCGCAGGGGTTTTCCGAGCCCGGCGCGGGGTCGGACCTCGCCAGCCTGAAGACCACGGCGCGGCGGGAGGGCGATGATTTCATCGTCAATGGGCAGAAGACCTGGACGACGCTCGGGCAATACGCCGACTGGATCTTCTGCCTGGTGCGCACCGACAGCACCGTGAAGAAGCAGGCCGGCATTTCCTTCCTGCTGATCGACATGACAGCGCCGGGCATCACCGTGCGGCCCATCATCACCATCGATGGCGGGCATGAGGTAAATGAGGTGTTCTTCGACGATGTCCGCGTGCCCGCCGGGAATCTGGTGGGGGAGCTCAACAAGGGCTGGGACTACGCGAAATTCCTGTTGTCGAATGAGCGCATCGGCATTGCCCGCATCGGCATGACGAAGGAACGCCTCGCCCGCGTGAAGCGCCTGGCGCAGGAGACCCCGGCCGGCGAGGGCACGGTGTGGGATGACCCCGATTTCCGCCGCCGCCTCGCCTGGTCCGAGATCGAGTTGAAGGCGCTGGAGATCACGCAGATGCGCGTCGTCGCGGCGCAGCGGGGCAGGGCGTCCGACAAGCCCGACCCGTCCTCCTCCATCCTCAAGATCAAGGGCAGCGAGATCCAGCAGCAATCGACCCAACTGCTGATGGACGTCGCCGGCCCCTATGCCCTGCCGCGCCCGGACCGGGCGGAGGAGGGGCTGAACCTGCCCTCCGTCGGGCCGGACTGGGCCGATGCGGCGGCACCGCTGTTCTTCAACTTCCGCAAGGTCTCGATCTACGGCGGCTCCAACGAGATCCAACGCAACATCATCGCGAAAGCGTTTCTGGGGCTCTGATCCGATGGATTTCGACCTGACTGACGAACAGCGGATGCTCGGCGAAAGCGTCACCCGCCTTGTCACCGACGCCTACGCGGATTTCGAGAAGCGGAAGGCCTATCGCGCCAAACCCCGTGGCTATGCCGCCGCGAACTGGGCGGCGATGGCGGAGATGGGGCTGCTCGGCCTGCCCTTCGATGAGGAGGATGGCGGCTTCGGCGCCGGGCCGCTGGAGACCATGATCGTCATGGAAGCTTTCGGCCGGGGCCTGGTGCTGGAACCCTTCCTGCCCAGTGTCGTCCTCGCGGGTGGCCTGCTACGCCGCGCCGGCACCCGTGCCCAGCGCGCGGCGACGCTGCAGCGCCTGGTGGAAGGGCAGATGACCCTCGCCTTCGCGCATCAGGAACGCCAGGCACGGCACGACCTGCACGATGTGGCGACGACGGCGCGGCGGGAGGGTGATGCCTGGGTGCTGGATGGCGCGAAGGGCGTGGTGCTGGGGGGGGACAGCGCGGACCGCCTGATCGTTTCCGCCCGCACGGCCGGCGCAAGGCGGGACCGGGAGGGGATCAGCCTGTTCCTGCTCGACCCCGGGCAGCGCGGCGTGACCCGGCGCGGCTATGCGACGCAGGATGGGTTGCGCGGTGCGGAGGTGGTGCTGGACGGCGTCCGCCTGCCTGCCGATTCCCTGCTGGGCGCCGAGGGTGCCGCCCTGCCGCTGATCGAGCTGGTGGTGGATGAGGCGATCGCGGCGCTCTGCGCCGAGGCGGTGGGCGCCATGGAGGTGCTGCGGGACCTGACGGTGGACTACCTGAAGCAGCGCCAGCAATTCGGCCAGCCCATCGGCAATTTCCAGGCCTTGCAGCACCGCGCTGCGGATATGCTGGTGGCGACGGACCAGGCCCGCAGCATGGCCATGTATGCCGCGATGATGGTGCAGGACGCCGACCCGGCCGCCCGGCGCACAGCACTTTCGGCGGCCAAGGCCCTGGTCGGCCGAGTGGCGGACCAGCTCGGCAAGGACGCCATCCAACTGCATGGCGGCATCGCCATGACCGAGGCCTACAAGGCCGGCCACTACTTCAAGCGACTCGCAATCATTGCTACGCTGTTCGGAGACGTGGATCATCACCTCCGGGTGGTGGTCGCAGCGGGGGGGTTGCCTGAGGCTGGCTGACCTCCCGCCTGCCGGAGGAAACGAATCAATGGGCGAGACGCATTTCGGCCGACGTGTGGCGCTGGCCCTTTCGGGGGTAGCGCTGGCCGCACCCTCCTTGGCGCAGGGGCGTTTCCCGGATCGCGCGATCCGCGTGATGGTGCCATTCCCGCCGGGCGGCACGACGGATATCCAGATGCGCGCCTTGTGCGAGGGCGCGTCCCGGCGGCTCGGCCAGCCCATCGTCATCGAGAACCGGCCCGGCGCCGGTGGCAGCATGGGCGCCACGGCGCTCGCCCATGGTACCCGGCCGGATGGCTACACGCTGTCCGTCATGCCGAATTCGATCTTCCGCATCCCGGTCATGATGGCCCGCCCGCCCTATGACCCGATGGAGGACTTCACCTGGGTCATCCGCCTGGTGGGCTACACCTTCGGCATCGTCGTGCGCGCCGATGCGCCCTGGCAGACCCTGCAGGAGCTGCTGGCCGATGCGCGGGCCAATCCGGGGAAGATCAGCTACGGCACCCCTGGCGTCGCCACGCTGGATGTGACGATGGAGATGATCGCCCGCCAGGCGGGTGATATCCAATGGCTGCATGTGCCGTTCCGGGGCGGGGCGGACAACATCCAGGCGCTGCTGTCCGGCCAGATCAACGTCTCCGCCGAAAGCAGCATCTGGGCCGAACTGGTGCTGGACGGCAGGCTGCGGCTGCTCGCCACCTGGGGTGAGACGCGCCCCGCCAGCTTCCCCATGGCTCCGACGCTGCGGGAGGCGGGCGTCGATATCGTCAATAGTTCTCCCTACGGGCTGGCCGGCCCGAAGGGGATGGATGCCGGCGTGGTGCGGGCGCTGCATGACGCCTTCAAGGACGCGCTGGAGGACCCCGCGCATCTCGCGATCCTCCAGCGGTTCAACATGCCGCTGATGTATGCGGATGGCGAAGGCTACGGCCGCTATGCCCGGCAATTCTATGAGGAAGACAGCGCGATGGTCCGCGCGATGGGACTTACGTTTTAACGCCTTCCCGCGATCTGCTTGTTCTCCAACCGGGAGAGCAACCGCACGCAGGGCCACAACAGCAGAAAATAGACCACGGCCGCGACCATGATCGGGGTCGCGTTGTAGGTCACGCTCTGCGCCTGCCTCGCCTGGTACAGCAGTTCCGGCAGCGCCACGACGCTGGCGATCGAGGTCAGCTTCACCACTTCCAGCGTGTTGCTGATGAGGTCCGGCAGCACGTTCCGCACGGCCTGCGGCAGCACGATGAAGACCCAGACCTGCCAGGGTCGCAGCCCCAGCGCGCGCCCGGCTTCCGCCTGGCCGCGCGGCACGCTCTCGATCCCGGCGCGCAGGATCTCGGCGTAATAGGCCCCCGTGTTCAGCAGAAATCCCACCGCCACCGCGCCCCAGGCCCCCAGGTCGAGCCCGGCGAAAGGCAGCCCGGCATAGAGGAAGATCAGCAGGACCAGCGGCGGCACGGCGCGGAAGAAATCGACGAAGACGGCGACCGGCCAGCGGACCCAGGGGTTCTGGCGCGTCGCCAGCACCGCCATGACGATGCCGGCGGAAAGCCCCAGCGGCACCGTCATCAGTGCCAGCAGCAATGTCTGCTTCAGCCCGGCCCACAGGATGGGGGAGGCCTGCCAGGCGATGTCGAGGTTGAGGAAGGTTTCGCGGAAGTCTTCCATCATCGCTTCCAGGCGAAGCGTGTCTCGATCCAGCGGCCGGCGAAGACCACCGGCATGAAGAGCACGATATAGGCCAGCGCACCGAGCGTCAGCGGCGTCGGATTGCCGGAGAACGCCATGGCGGATTGCGCGGCGCCGAGAATTTCCGCCACAGCGACGACGGAGCCGAGCGCGGTGCCCTTTG
>CANJXD010000562.1 GCA_947478535.1 Acetobacteraceae bacterium | reverse complement strand
CGCATCCGCCGGAAGGCCAGGGGAAGATATAAGAACTTTCGGCTCGATGATGGTGGGACATCCCTCCAACGCAGCCCTCACCCGCGACGGTGCGCCCGAAACAGGCCCATGCGCGCCCCTGCTTGCGGGCCAGCCCGCGCGCGGTTACCATGGTTACCGCCATGACGCCCCGCGCGCCCTTTTCCGAGCTGAACGCCGCCCTCCGGGCAGGCTTCGCCGCGCGCGCGCTCCTTCTTCTTCGACTTAGCCACCCCTGGGCGTAACGCCCGGCCGATCACGGCCGGCATCGCTCAGGGGACCCTGAGGGCACGCTCGCCCTCGCGCATGGCACGCTGAATTCTCGAAGGAACGCCCATCATGGCCATCAATCATCCGTCCTTCGGGGCGATCGACCCCGACCGCATCATCATGTTCGACACCACCCTGCGGGATGGCGAACAATCCCCGGGCTTCTCCATGAACCTGGAGGAGAAGCTGCGTATGGCGGAAGCACTGGCCGAACTCGGCGCCGATGTGCTGGAAGCCGGCTTCCCCATCGCCAGCCTCGGGGATTTTGAGAGCGTTCGCTCCATCGCCCAGCGCTTCTCGAAGGACGGCCCCGTGGTCTGCGGCCTGGCCCGCACCTCGCCGGGGGACATCTCCCGGGCGGCCGAAGCCATCAAGCCGGCGGCGCGTGGCCGCATCCACACCTTCGTCTCCACCAGCCCGCTGCACATGCGCGTCAAGCTGCGGATGGAGCCGGAACAGGTGCTGGAACTCGTCACCACCTCCGTCACCGCCGCGCGCAACGCGACGAATGACGTGGAGTGGAGCGCCGAGGACGGCACGCGGACCGAGATCGATTTCCTCTGTCGTTGCGTCGAGGCCGCGATCAAGGCCGGCGCCACCACGATCAACATCCCCGATACCGTCGGCTACGCGGTGCCGGAGGATATGCACAGCATCTTCTCCACCGTGCGCAACCGCGTGCCGGGGGCGGAGCGCGTGATCTTCTCCACCCACAACCACAATGATCTGGGCCTGGCCGTCGCCAATACCCTGGCCGCCATCCGGGCCGGCGCCCGCCAGGTGGAATGCACGATCAACGGTATCGGCGAACGCGCCGGCAATGCCAGCCTCGAGGAGATCGTCATGGCGCTGCGCACGCGCCATGACGCGGTGCCGGTGACCAACAGCGTGAAGACGCAGAACATCCTGCGCACCTCCCGCCTGCTGGCGACGATTACCGGCTTCGACGTCCAGCCGAACAAGGCGATCGTCGGCCGCAACGCCTTCGCGCATGAAAGCGGCATCCACCAGGACGGCATGCTGAAGGACAGCTCGACCTACGAGATCATGACGCCGGAAAGCGTCGGCTGGTCGAACTCCTCGCTCGTGCTGGGCAAGCATTCCGGCCGCGCCGCCTTCAAGGACAAGCTGAAGTCGCTGGGCTACGAGATCGGCGACAACGCGATGAACGATGCCTTCAAGCGCTTCAAGGATTTGGCCGACAAGAAGAAGGTCGTCTACGACGAGGACATCGCCGCCCTGGTGGATGATGAGGTCGTGCGCGGATCGTCGAATGACCGCATCAAGCTGACCGGCCTCAATGTCTCGACCGGCATGCACACGCGCCCCATCGCCTCGATCGCGCTGGAAGTGGATGGCGAGAAGCGCGAAGCGGTGGCGGGTGGCGATGGCGGCGTCGATGCCACCTTCAACGCCCTGCGCGTTGCGTTCCCGCATGAGGTGAACCTGAAGCTCTATGCCGTGCAGAATGTCACCGGCGGCACCGATGCCCAGGCGCGCGTCACGGTGCGGCTGGAGGAAGGCGGCAAGCTGGTGGACGGGCAGGGCGCCGATAGCGACACCATCGTCGCCTCCGCCCGCGCCTATGTCCACGCGCTGAACAAGCTGCTGGTCAAGCGGGAGAGGACGGCGCCGGCGGACGTATCGGCGGCCTGACAGAGGCCGGTGCGCTCGCTGGTGGGCAAACGGAAGCCAGCGCGCATGCTGGTAGGCAAACGGAAGCCGGCGCGCGCGCCGGTGGGCAAACGGAGGCCGGCGCGCGCGCCGGCGAGGCGCGCAGCGGGAAGTCGAGCGTCGTCACGCCGGCTTCCCGCCGCAACGCCCCGCCGATCTGGCGGACCAACCCGGCCAGCAGTGCCGCACCCAGGCGATCCTCCAGCGGTGGCTGGGTCCCGTCCGCGGCGATCACGATTCTCACGCTGGCGCCCTCCGCCGTCACGTGCACCCGCACCGCCGCAGGCGGGGCGCCGTCCGTCACCATCGCGGCGATGATCTCCGCCACGATCAGCGCAAGCGGCACAGCCTGATCGGTCGAGATGCGGAGCGCCGGGGCCGTGACATCCGGCGCGGCCCCGTGCGCGGGCTGATCCACGACCGTGCCCTTCATCTGCGTCGCCAGCTCCTCGATGAAGGGGCCGAGGTCGATCGCTTCGGGATCATGATGCGCATAGAGATGTCGGTGCACCGTGGCGATGGCCCGCACACGGTCCCGTGCCGTCTCGAATTCCCGCCGCGCCTTGGGGTCCGTGATGCGCGGTGCCTGCAACGCCAACAGGCTGCTGATGACCTGAAGCGTGTTCTTCACGCGGTGATGTGCTTCCGCCGCCAGGATATCGGCGCGCGCACCGGCATCGCGCAGCGCCGTCTGCTGCGCCACGTCACGCGCCTGCAAGGCGGCGCATAGCGCCTCGCCGATCTCCTGCATGTCAGCGGGTAGCGTGCCGGGCGCGCTGGGCACGCCCTCCATGGCCAGGCATCGCAGCCGCGCCAGCGGCAGCGTGACGCTGCGCTGAAGGCCAATAGTCAGCACGGCGATGGCCGGTGCGAGGAGGAGGAGCAGAATCAAGGCCTGCGGAAGCATCCCCCAGACCAGGATGCCCGGTGCTGATTCGTGAGCGACGGACAGGATGAGCCTCCGCCCGTCGAGCGGCGCGGAGACCGACACGCCACCGCGATCCGCCGGCAGGGAATCGGTGCCATCGATGAGGAAGACGTCGCCTGGGCCATCGGTGGCGGGCAGCATGATCTCCGCCCGCACCATGCCTCCCGCGGCCACCAGGCGCTCGATGGTTCGGGCGGGAATGCCGGGCATCTGTTGTCCGCAGGTCGGGATGCCATCCACCGACAGGAATCGAATTCCGGCGACGATCGGCATGGTGGTGATCATGGCGCACCGCCGTGACGCATCGCTGGTGCCGGCCAGGATTGCCAGCGTGGCATCGGCTCCGTTGGCGCGCTCACTGAGGATGCGGAGGATATGGGCCTGCTGGATCAGCAACGCGCGGTGCTGGCCTTCCTGTCCCGTGCGGAATTCATCGACCGACCGCCAGATGGCGAACCCCGCCAGCGGCAGCAGCGCCAGCAGCACCAGGGTGCGCAGCCGGCTTGCCATCGTGGTGTCAGTGTATGCGCCGCCGCCTGGCTGTCCGTCCATCGCCCATCCTGGATCGCGATCTTCCGCGCTATGGCTTTGCACGCGCCTTATGCGCCTCGATCAATTGTAGCAGCGCTGGGGGAGGCGGTTCCTCGGCGATGTCGTCATACAGGCGGTGCAGCCCGCAACTCAGCCACACGTCGAAGGCATCCCGCGCCTGCGGGCGTGGGGCCTTCGGAGTTGCAGCCTTCGGAGTCGCAGCCTTTTGGGGCCTGCGGGGTTTGCCGCCTGTGGGATCATCCATCGCCTTTGCCGGCGCGGCGAGGCAGCGAGATGCCGCGTCGCGCCATCGGTGCTCAGGCCATGGTCCCGTGTTCAGCGGCTTCAATGCGACGACGCTCCGCTGCCTTGTTCGCATCGATCTGCCGGCTTTGCGGCGTGGAGTCCTCACCCATCAGCCAGATCTGCAACTGGCGGCGCGCGCGGAAGACACGGCTCTTCG
>CANJXD010000561.1 GCA_947478535.1 Acetobacteraceae bacterium | reverse complement strand
GTGGCGACCAGCGAGATTGGGGTGAAGTCGCGGATCGGATCGAACGGGATGGACGGGAACAGCGTGGGATTGATCGCATGCGTGCCGACCACGCCCATCACCACGGTGTAGCCATCCGGTGCCGAACGCGCGACCAAGTCGGCGCCGAGGTTGCCGCCAGCCCCGGGCCGGTTATCCGCCACCACAGGCTGTTTCAGCGACTCAGCCAGCCGCTCCGCCAACAGGCGCGAGAGGATGTCGGTCGCGCCGCCACCGGCGAAGGGAATGACCAGCCGGATCGGCCGGTCGGGATAGGCGGACTGCGCCCAAGCCGGCGCCGTGGTCGCGGCGAGGGCGGTAGCCAGAATAGTGCGGCGTGTGGGCATGGCTGTGAAGCCTCCTCAATCGTCGTGGGGCAAATCGGATACGAGCTGTCGAAGGTCGGCCGCGTCCTCGATCGCGAGCAGGCGCCCAAGCATCGCCTGGCTGGCCGGCAGGCCCCACAGTGGCGCACAGGTGGCGTGGAACTTGGCGGTGAGGTCGCTTTCCGCATGCGGGTTCTCAGCCTCGCCACGGATGTGCTCGGCCGTCAACGTCTCGCGCGTCCCGTTGCGCCAGCGCACGGTCATGCGGCAGCGCTGCCGCCCGGGATAGGCAGCGGTAAATTCAGGCTCTTCGCGCACCGAGATGCGCTCGGCCAGGTTGCGGCGCACCGGGTCGTCGACGGCTGGCTGATCGAAATTGGCAAAGTCCCGGCCGCCATGCACCAGCAGTGACGCCACGGCGAAGGGCGCGCTGAACCGCGCGCCAAAGCTCGTCGCGGGTGCCTGGCCGCAGAGCATTGAAAGGGGATGGTAGGCGTCGATGTCGATCGCCTCGATCCCGGTCGCCGCGAAGCCCGTCCCGTGGCGGTCGATGAGATCCTCGGCCAGGTCGAGCGCGGAGTGGAGGTAGCGGCCGCAGGGGTGAAGCTTGATGTAGCCACCCAGCAGCATGAATTCTGACCCGAGGCCCTCCAAGGCCGCCCCGGTGGAGAAGCTATCGGCATAGACCTTGCCATAGACGGTCGGCACGCCATCGGCTTCCGCCGTAAAGCCGGCTTCCAGCAGATCGAGCGCGAGCAACCCCGCGCGGGCAGAGCCACCGGCGTAGGTGTTGCGGACCGTCGCGCCTTCCAGCAGCGTCCGCCGGCTGGTCGCCATGCCCATCGTGGAGGCGAGGTTGATGGCGCCAGCGATCGCCGCTGCATCCAGCCCGGCAAGTTGCGCCACCGCGGCCGCGGCGCCGACGGTGCCGAAGGTGCCATGCGGATGCACGGCTTCGCGTAACTGGCTCGCGCGGCCGATGCGCGCGCCAATCTCGTAGCCCGCCACCAGGGCAGCGAGCACCGCGCTGCCCGACGCGCCGCGCTCCTCGGCCAGAGCCCAGATGGCGGGCACCACATGGATCGCTGGGTGCCCGCGCGAGGCGATGTGGCCTTCGTTGAGTTCGAGCCAGGTTCCGGCGGTGCCGTTCAGGAACGCCACGTCTTTGGCCGGGCCGCCAATGGACATTCCTATCAAATGCGCCGCGCCCCGGGCGTTCGACCCAAGCAGCCGGCGGCTGAGCGTGCGCATCTCTGGCACGCGAAGTCCCGCTGCAATCGCCGCGACGCTGTCGGCGACAATCCAGGCGGCCTTACGGCGCACAGCATCCGGCAGCGCCGCGCTTCGCAGCCCGGCGCAAAAGTCCCCGTAGGCGCGCCCGAGAGGCCCTGTCATCGTGTCGCTCCGCGTAGCCGAGCGAGGGTCGCCCGAACCGTGCGCTCTGTGAAGGCGCCTCCACGCAACGCGGAGCGCGCGCCAGCGAAGGTTGGATTCCGGTCGCCACCGCCGCTCTATTTTTTCTCACAAAATCAATTACTTATCGCCAGCTTCGTGGAGCCGCCTACCGGAACGCTTGTTCCTGGGGGCCGGATAGGGTGCCGTTCACGTTTGGCTGTGGGCGAATTTGGGCGGACGTCGGCGAACAATCGACCGTTAGGCAGGCCTCAGGCCGCTGGATTGCTCGGCCCCAAACCGCGCCTGGCGGATCTTCCGCTCGACCAGGCGCCGCTCGCGGTCGATCACCTCCAGTTCGAGCAATCGCAGCAGGTTGCGGGGAGCCGGCACGCAGCCGGCGGTGGCGCCGACGACGGTCTCGGCGACGAAGGCCGCGACGTTGCCGGGCCCGACGCGCGAAAACTCCGCCTCCAGCTCGGCAGCGAGCCGCTCGCCGAACGCCTGCTCATCCTCGTCCGAACGTTGTCCGCGATAGGCGAAGGCCGGTGGCGACATGGCTGGCCGCCGATGGCGACCGGCGGATTGACGCGCGACGAGCGATGCAGCCGCGAGCCCGCCGCCAGGAGGCCTGCTGGGACTCATGACTCGCCTGGCTCATGGGGGATCGGTCCTGCTCATCGGTCGTCGCGCCGCCCTCCCCGCATGTAACACTGGGATTGCAATACGAAAGCCCGGGTCGCCAAGGGCGGCAAAGCGACCTTCCCCCGGCACGGCGCGCAAGACAAATGTTGCGCCCCATATAGGTATGAGGCACATTTGAAGCGTCGGCGAGGCGTCGCGGAGGGGAATCTGATGGCTGCGGCCGGAACGGAATTCGCGGGCCGGAGGGTGGTCGTCACGGGCGCCGCGGGCATCTATGGCCGCGAACTCGCGCTGAGCTTCGCCGCGGCGGGCGCCGACCTCTTCCTGTCCGACATCGACGCCGCGGGCCTCGACAAGGTCGTTGCCGAGACCGGCCTGCCGCGCGAGCGCATCGCCACCGACCATACCGACCTGACGGACGCGGCCTCGATCGGCCGCTTCGTCGCCGCCGTCGTGGCGCGCTGGGGGTCGCCGGACATCGTGCTGAATGTCGCGGGCATCTACCCGTTCGGCGACCTGCTGGACGTCGACATCGCGACCTGGGACCGCGTGATGGCGGTGAACTTGCGCGCGCCCTTCCTGATCACCCAGGGGCTCGCCAAGGCGATGATGGACAGGCAGGTGCGCGGCAGCTTCATCAATATCAGCTCCGGCTCCGCGGCCCTGCTGCGGCCGACGGGGATTCCCTACGGCGTCTCCAAGCGCGGTTTGGAATGGCTGTCGCAGGGCTTCGCGCTCGACCTCGCGGCGCTGGGCATCCGCGTCAACTGTATCCAGCCCGGCGTCGCCATCCGCGAGGGCGCCGAGGGCGGCTCGCCGGGCGAGCATGTCGCGCTGATGAAGGCCAACAATCCCATGGGACGGCTGGTGAAGCAGGGCGATCTCTCCGCCACCGTCATGTTCCTCACCTCCGACGCTGCCGAGTATATCACGGGTGTCGTCATCCCCGTCAGCGGCGGAGCGACGCTGCCGCGCAGGCCGGGCATCGCCACCGGCGCCGAGCGCCGGATGAAGGCGGCCGGCACCGCCCCGTAGCGCCATCGCGGACCATCGAGCATCCGAGGGAACTGACCGATGATCAACCGACGCCTCTTGACGACCCTGGCCCTCAGCGCCCCGGTGACCTGGCGGCATGCACGGGCGCAGACCGCGTCCTGGCCGGATCGTCCGGTGCGCGTCGTCGTCCCCTTCGTCGGCGGGTCGGTGGATATCAGCGCGCGCATCTTCACGCCGCGGCTGGCCGAGGCCTTCGGACAGCCGTTCATCGTCGACAATCGCGGCGGCGGCGGCGGCACCGTGGGCACCAACTACGTCGCGCGCCAGCCGGCCGACGGGTACACGATCCTGTTCGCGGCGATCAGCAGCACGTCGCTGGCGCCGGCGCTCTATGCCTCGCTGCCTTACGATCCCGCGAAGGACCTGGTGGCTATCTCGCCGGTGGTGCAGGTGCCGCTCGGCCTGGTGGTGGCAACGCGCGATTTCCGGCCGCGCACGGCCTTGGAACTGGTAGCGGAGCTCAGGGCCAATCC
>CANJXD010000560.1 GCA_947478535.1 Acetobacteraceae bacterium | reverse complement strand
CAGCGTGTCCGCGGCCTCGGAGCCGGGGGTGAGGAAGAACTCCCCCTTGCCGGTGGGGAGGCCCTCCGCGCCGAGCAGGTCATCATTCCCCACCCCACCCTGCACCAGATCCACCCCGGCGCCGCCGATCGCAGTGTCGTCACCATCCTCGCCGATCAGCGTATCGTTATCCTCGCCACCGAACAGGACATCGTTGCCCGTCCCGCCGCGCAGCTCATCGGTCCCGGCCTCACCCGCCAGGACATCGTCGCCGGAGCCGCCGAGGATGAAGTCGAAGCCGGGCGAGCCGGTCAGCTTGTCCGGCCCGCCAGCGCCGTCCATCGCGCCGAAGGGCGCCGCGGAGGTGGCGACATTCGGCCCCGCATCGCCGACCCAGTTGAGGCCGAGCGACAGGCGCGTGATCTGGAGGGTATAGGCGCCAGCCCCGGCCACGCTCGCCAGCCCGAAGACCCAGCGGCCGGCGACATCGGCGGTGAAGCTGAAGAAGGGGTCGTTTCTGGAGAAGGAGCCCTGGTCGATCACGGCATTGCCGGTCACCACGTCGGTCAGGCCATTGACGGGGTGGAACAGGTTCAGCGTTAGGTCGGGGCCGGTGACGACATTGACGAAATCGATGTCGAGGACCACCGTTTCGCCGACGAGCAGATCGACGGCGACGAAATCGAGATCCGCCGCGCTGGCCATGCCGCCTTCGAAGCTCGCGGTCATCGCGAGGGGGAAGGAAATCCCCGCCCCCTGCGCCGCCGTGGCGGTGAAGCGCGACAGGGTGAGGAGTTGCGGGGTGGCGGGGGTGACCGCGCCATCCTCGATTTCCAAGACTACGGCCATGGGCGCGCCTCCGTCTCAACCGAAGGCACGCTACGCCGCGCAAGGCCTATGGCGCCACCCCTGAAACAAACCGCGAGGCTACCCGTTCCGAGCGCCCCGCCAGCGGCGCAGCAGGCCCAGCAGCCCTGGCAGCGCCGCCACCGCGAGGCCCAGCATCACCACGCCCTGCGCCGGGCGCCCGGCTTCCCAATCAAGGTTCGCCGCCAGGATACGCGCCGCCGGCAGGGTGGTGGACGCAGAATACCAGGCCCATTCCACCACCGCCGCACCCAGGCCCGCCGCCATCGCCAGAAGCGCCAAAGCCCACCCCTTCGCCCGCGTGAAACCCGGCAGCAGGCGCCAGCCCATCAGGAAAAGGAAGACGCCCGCCATCAGCACCGCGTTGTCGGCGCGGGACTTCGCCTGCATGAATTCATGCAGCAGCGCGAAGGCCGCCAGCGCATAGACCACGCGGTGCAGCCCCTTCCACCGCCGGCCCAGCCGCTTCTGCCAGCCATCGGTGGAGGTCCAGCCGAGCACGGAAAGCCCGACCAGCACCGCGAAGCCGATCGTCAGGTACAGGCGAAGGGTGATTTCCTTCACCACCTCCGCCAAATCCCAGGCGAGGTAGCCGGCATAGATCACGAGGTGCAGCAGAGCGTAGCCGAGCGCCGCGAGCCCCAGCATCCGCCGGAACGTCGCGGCCTTCGGCCACTCCGCGATGAAGCGCAGCGGCGTGATGGCCAGGCTGATCAGCAGGAAGCGGATCGCCCAGGTGCCGCTTTCCTTCGCCGCCGCCTTCCAGGGCTCGCCCCCGAGTTGCCCGGTCTCCAGCAGCCAGAGCAGGACCAGCCCCGGCGCGATGGCCGAGAGAAGGACCAGCAGGCGGGTCCAGGAAAAGCGGCCCTGACGGTCCCGCCAGGGCCAGGAGGCGGGCTGGGGGAAGCGTTGCGCGGGAAGGGTCATGGTGTTCATGCCCCCTGCTTCGCCGCGAAGGCCGCCTCGGTTCCGGCGCTCCGTCAGATCAGGCCCCTTTCGTGAATGGTCGCCACGATCCGCGCCACCTCGTCGCGCGGCGCCCGGGCGAAGGGGGTGGGCGCCTCGGCCAACGGTTTCGCCTGGCCGGCGGCGAACAGACTTGCATGCAGTGCAAGGTGGCGCGTGCCCTCATCGCCGAGGGGGGCGATGAAGATCGGCGCCGATGTCATCAATGCCTCCGACAGCATGGACACCGAATCGCCGCTGACCACCATCACATCCGCCCAGGCCATGAAGCCCAGCAGCGGGTTGGCCTCCGCAGCCCCCCAGCGATGCAGGCGATGCGGGGTGCCGGACAGCGCCTCGCCCAGCGCCTCGGTCGCCGCGGCACCGGTGCGGCGGCTGGCGGTGGCCATGACGCTGCCGGCGAAGCCCGCCAGCTTCTGCCCGAGCGCCCGGGCGATGGCGGGCGAAAGCCCCTCCCCCCGCACCGGGCCGCCGAGCAGCAGGGCAACCCGCGGCGATGGCAGGGCGGCGAGGCCGGCGAAGTCCTGCCGGGCGGCGGCCAGTCGGGCGGGAGAGATGCGGTGGGCGGCGCCGAGGATTTCCAGCCGGTTGGGCGCGGGTGGCTCGCCGTCATGCGCGCCCACGACATGCAGCGCGAAGCCGGCCGCACCCGGCGCGCGCATGCAATGCACGGTGGCGACGCCACGCTTCGCCAACCACAGCGCCACCGGGGCTGAACGCCGCCCAGCGGAAATGGCGAGCTTCGGCCAGGGCGGCAGGAAGGCGCCGCGGCTCTCGCGGTCCAGCCCCATCCGCGTGCCGAAGGGCAAGGGCAGCCGCGCCAGCCCACCCCATTGCAGCGGCACCACCCGGAACGGCAGCCCCAGCCGCTCCGCGATGCCCAGCGCCTGCGCCGCCGTCCCCGCGCGCGGGTCCGCCAGCACCCACACCGGCTCCCGCCCCGCAACCACGCCGGGACTCATGGACGCGCCCCCGATGGACGAGCCCCTGATGGACGCGCCCCGCTGGCAAGGTTACGAACGCTGGGCAAACCGACCGCCAACACCACGGGATTCCGCCATGGCCATGCAACACGCCTCCGACTGGGACCGCGACGCCGCGCTGACGACCGCGCGCATCCTGCTCGAGATCAAGGCGGTGAACTTTCGCCCGGAGGAGGCCTACACCTTCACCTCCGGCTGGAAGAGCCCCGTCTATATCGATTGCCGCAAGATCATCTCCTTCCCCCGCGCCCGCAACCGTATCTGCGACCTGGCGGTGGAGAAGATCGGCCGGCACATCGGCTATGAGACGATCGAGACCGTGGTGGGCGGGGAGACCGCGGGCATTCCCTTCGGCGCCTGGATCGCCGACCGCATGATGTCCCCCATGGCCTATGTCCGGAAGAAGCCCAAGGGCTTCGGCCGCAACGCCCAGATCGAGGGCGAGGTTCCCGTCGGCAAGCAGACCCTGCTGGTCGAGGATTTGACCACGGATGGTGCCTCCAAGATCAAGTTCGCCCAGGCCCTGCGGGATGCGGGGGCGATCTGCGACCACACCTTCGTGGTGTTCTACTACGGCGTCTTCCCCGGCAGCTTCGAGAAGATGAAGGAGATGGGGCTGACCCTGCACCACCTCTGCACCTGGTGGGATGTGCTGGAAGTCTGCCGCGAACGTCCCTACTTCAGCGAAGCCGCGCTGAAGGAAGTGCGGAAGTTCCTGGAGGACCCGGTGGGCTGGTCCAAGGCCCATGGCGGCATCGGCAGCCTGGCGGAAGCCAAGCCGAAGGAGTGAACCGAGGAGGGGTCGATGGCCTTCGTGAACGTGGAACTGCCCGTTGTGGTCGCCGCGGCGAAAAAGCGCCTCGCCGCTGCGGAAGGCAGGACGGTGGAGGCCATCGCAGCGGACGCCCTGCGGGACGGGCTGGCCGTTCACCTCGGCGCCGCGCAACCCGAGGCGAATGGCGATCATGGCTTCGCGGCTTTCGCCGGGGACGGCGCGGCGCTGCGGGCCTACATCGCGGAAGGCGAAGCGGATGTCGCCGCGGGCAACGTCATTCCCGCCGATGCGGTTTTTGCCGAACTCGATGACATCATCGCCGGCGCCTTCTCCCAAAAGGCTG
>CANJXD010000559.1 GCA_947478535.1 Acetobacteraceae bacterium | reverse complement strand
CTGGATTGCAGCCGGTCCTTCACCTCGCCCCACAAGGCGGCGCGGGTCAGCGCCCATTCGACGCGGTCATCCATCTCGGACTTCGAGAGTTTCTCATGCAGGCGAACACCGAAGGCGATGTTCTCATGGATCGTCATCGGGAAAGGCGTGGGCTTCTGGAACACCATGCCGACGCGGGACCGCAATTCGTTGAGGTCCACCTCGGGGGCGATCATGTTGCGCCCCTCCATCAGTACCTCCCCCGTCGCGCGCTGGCCGGGATAGAGGCTGTACATGCGGTTCAGCACGCGCAGCAGCGTGGACTTGCCGCAGCCGGAGGGGCCGATCATGCCGGTGACCTGGCGGTCCGGCAGGTCGAGGTTCACGCTCTTCAGCGCCTTGTTCGTGCCGTACCAGAAATCCAGGCCGCGGACGGAAATCCGCGACATCTGGTTCAGCGCGGCGGCGGAGCGCGCCTGCATGCCGCCGAAGCCGGCGGTCGTGGCTTCATTCGTCGCGACGTCGTTCATATCCGTCATCCTCACTTGCGGGTCCGCAGCAGGCTGCGCGCCAGCACATTGAGCAGCAGCACGGCGAGCGTGATCAACAGGGCGCCGGCCCAGGCCAATTCGATCCAGTCCTGGAAGGGGGAGCCGGCGTAGGAATAGATGGTGATGGGCAGGCTCGGCATCGGCTGCGTCAGGTCCATGGACCAGGCGTTGTTGCCGAGGCTGGTGAACAGCAGCGGCGCGGTTTCCCCGGCGATGCGGGCGACGCCGAGCAGCACGCCGGTGATGATGCCGGAGACAGCGGCGCGCCAGCACACCATCACGATCATCTTCCACTTCGGCGCGCCGAGGGCGATGACGGATTCCCGCAGCGCCGTCGGGATCAGGGACAGCATGTCCTCAGTCGTGCGCACGACGATGGGGATGATGATGACCACCAGCGCCGCCACGCCCGCCCAGCCGGAGAAGCCGCCGAAGGGCAGCACCAGCAGCTGGTAGACGAACAGACCGATCAGGATCGACGGCGCCGAGAGCAGGATGTCGCTGACGAAGCGGACCATGTCCCCGAAGCGGGAGTCCTTCGCGTATTCCGCGAGGTAGGTGCCCACCAGCATGCCGATCGGCGTGCCGATCACCGTCGCCAGCCCGACCTGCACCAGGCTGCCGGCGATGGCGTTCAGCAGCCCGCCATTCGAGCCCGGCGGCCGGGTGATCTCGGTGAAGACCTTGAGGTCCATCGCCCCGAAGCCCTTGGCGAAAAGCGTCGCGAGGATGGAGGCGAGCATCACCAGGCCGAAGGCGGTGGCGGCGAGGGAGAGGGTGCGGGCCACGCGGTCCGAACGACGGCGGCCACGGCCGAGCGCGGCCGCCACGGCCATGTCCTTGGCAGGACCAGAGGAGGACCCGGAGGGAGAGAGGGAAGCGCTCATCATCCTATGCCTTCAGCCTGGACCGCAGAAGCCAGCGGGAACACGCCAGCACGATGAAGGAGAGGATGAACAGGATGAAGCCCAGCGCCAGCAGCGCCGAGAGCTTGAGGCTGCCGGCCTCGCTTTCCCCGAATTCGAGAGCGACGAGGGAAGCGATGGTATTGCCCGGCCCGAACAGCGTGGTGGTGATGCGGTTGGCGTTGCCGATGACGAAGGTGACGGCCATCGTCTCGCCCAGCGCGCGGCCGAGGCCGAGCATGACGCCGCCGGCGACCGAGACCCGCGTGTAGGGCAGCACCACGCCCTTCATCACTTCCCAGGTCGTGCAGCCGAGGCCGTAGGCGCTTTCCTTGAACACCGGCGGCACCTGCTCGAACACGTCGCGCATGGTGGCGGCGATGAAGGGCAGGATCATCACCGCAAGGATCAGAGAGGCGGTCAGGATGCCAGTGCCGAAGGGCGGGCCCTGGAACAGGCCGCCGATCAGCGGCAATTCACCGAGCGTGTCGATGGCCAAGGGCTGCACATGCTGCGCCATGATCGGCGCGATGACGAAGAAGCCCCACATGCCGTAAATGATGGAGGGCACGGCCGCGAGCAATTCCACCGCCGTGCCGATCGGGCGGCGCAGCCAGGGCGGCGCCAGTTCGGTGAGGAAGAAGGCAACACCGAAGGCCAGCGGCACCGCCATGGCGATGGCCAGCACCGCCGTCACCACCGTGCCATAGACAGACACGCCGGCGCCGAACACTTCCTGCACCGGGTCCCATTCGTCGGACCAGAGGAAGGGCACGCCGAAGGCCCGGAAGGCCGGCAGCCCGCCCAGAAAAAGCTCGACGATGATGGCGCCGAGCAGCAGCAGCACAAAGCCGCCCGCGGCATGGCAGGCGGCGGAGAAGATCGTGTCGCCGAAATTGGAGGTCCGCGGGCGCGCGCGCGCCGCCGATCCGCCCGGCATTGTCATGGCCTGCTGCAAGCTGAGGCTCCCGGCGATGGTGAGGCGGCGGGCTGTAGCCCGCCGCCTCTTTCCGAAGGGTTGATCAGGCCGTCCAGACGGGCTGGCCGTTGACCTTGACCTGGGTGCGCCAGGCACCGCGGATCGCGTCATGCACGGCGGGGGGCAGCGGGATGTATTCCAGCTCCTGCGCCGCCGCGGTGCCGTTGCGGAACGCCCAGTCGAAGAAGCGCATCACGTTGCGGCTGCGATCGGCGTCGGTGGGGTTCACCGGCAGCAGGATGTAGGTGGGGGACACGATCGGCCAGGTGGTCGCGCCCTGCTGGTCGATCAGGCTCGGCGCGAAGCCGGGCACATTCCAGTCGGCATTCGCCGCCGCCGCGATGAAGGCGGCGTGTTCCGGCTTCACCCAATGCCCAGCCTTGTTGCGAAGCTGCGTCGTCACCAGGCGGTTCGTGATGGCATAGGCGTTCTCGACATAGCCAATGGCGCCACGGATGTTCTTCACCGTGCCGGCCACACCCTCATTCCCACGGGCACCCGTGCCGGAGGGGAAGCGGACGGAAGTGCCCACGCCGACCCGCGTCTTCCACTCCTCCGACACCGCCGCCAGGTAGGACACCCACACGAAGGTGGTGCCGGACCCGTCGGCGCGATAGACCGGCGCGATGGCGAGGTTCGGCAGGGTGACGCCGCGGTTCATCTCGACGATGCGCGGGTCGTTCCAGCGCGTGACCTTGCCGAGATAGATCTCGGCGATCAGCTCGCCGGTCAGGCGAAGCTGCTCATTCTCGACGCCGGGGATGTTCACGATGGCGACGAGCGAGCCCATCACGGCCGGGAACTGCAGCAGGTTCGCTTCCGTCAGCTGCTGGGCGGTCAGCGGCGCGTCGGTGGCGCCGAAATCCACGGTGCGATTGCGGATCTGGTTGATGCCGGCGCCCGAGCCGACGGACTGGTAGTTCAGGGTCACGCCGGTGGCGCCGCGCGCCGCCTCACCCCACTTCTGGTAGACTGGGTTCGGGAAGGTCGCGCCTGCGCCCGTGATGGTCGCCTGCTGCGCCAGGGCATGCCTGGTGGAGAGCAGGCCCGCGCCGATGGCTGCACCGGTACCGAGCAGGAAATTCCGCCTGTCCACGATCTCATTCTCCGCTTCTGCGATCCGGACAAGCTGGTCTGTCGTCCGGTAGGGCGGCTTCTAGGATGGCGGCGCGACACCACGATTGCAGTTTTATGACAGTTGGATGACAGAGGCGGCGACGGCCCCCGCCGCTACTCCGCCGCGATCCGCAGTTCCGTGCGATTCCAGCCGGTTGCCGTGCGGCCATAGGCCAGGCAATCCGCCATCTTCAGCACCAGGGCCAGGCCGAGGCCGCCGATCCGGTCATCGTCGAGGCTCGGGGGTGGCGTTGGGGGGGCGAGGCGGGGATCGAAGGGCGCGGCCGCATCCTCGATCACGAGTCGCAATTCCTGCTCCCGCAGCCCCAATTCGAGCCAGGCCGGCGGCGCCGGGCCGTCGAATCGGCCGTGACGGACCAGATTG
>CANJXD010000558.1 GCA_947478535.1 Acetobacteraceae bacterium | reverse complement strand
GGCGATGGCGCGGCCAGCTATCTGCCGGTCGGCGTCGCGGCGCTGCTGGCCTTCGCCATTACCCTGGTTCTCTGGGTCGTGCAGCGTCGCGCGCCGGCCGGCGTCACACGCAGCCCGGCCTGGGATTGCGGCTTCATCGCGCCGCCGCAGCATCTGCCCTTCGGCGATCCGCTGACGCAGCCCAGCGCCGCCGGGCTTGGCCAGCCGCTGCGCCGCATGCTCGGCATCCCGCTGCTGTCGGTGCGCGAACGCGTGGTGATGCCCGATCCCGGGGACACCGCCGCCGCGCGGATCGACGCCGGCTTCGCCGATCCCTCGGACCGCCTGCTGCTGGCGCCGCTGGCGCGGCTGCGCGATGCCATCTCGGGGCAGGTCGAAAGGCTGCGGGACCTGACCCTCGCGCAGTGCCTGATGCTGCCCTTCGCCACGCTGGTCGGCCTGCTGGCCCTGATCGCCTGGCTGGAGGCCCGATGATCACCGCCCTCGCCAGCCTGCTGACCCAGGGCGCGCATCTGCTGCTGATGCTGGTGGCGGCGCCGCTCGTCGTCGGCGTGGTGCGGTGGCTGAAGGCCCGGATGATGGGCCGGGTCGGCGCCAGCCCCTTCCAGCCGATGCGGGACCTCGTGAAGCTGGTCCGCAAGCGCCCGGTGCTGGCGGATAATGCCAGCTGGATCAGCCGAGGCGCGCCCTATATCGGCGCCGGCGCCGCACTGGCCGCGGCCGCGCTGGTGCCCTCCTTCGCGCATGGCATGGCCTTCGCGAAGCTGGCGGACCTCGTCGTCATCGCCGGGTTGCTGGCGCTGGGGCGGGTTGCGATGGCGCTGGCCGGGCTTGATGTCGGCACCGCCTTCGGCGGCCTTGGCGCGGCCCGCGAAATGTCCTTCGCCGCGCTGGCGGAACCCGCCTTGCTGCTGGCGGTGATGACCTTCGCGATCCTCGCCGGCACTACCGGGCTCGATGCCATCGCCGTCACCTTCCAGGAAGGCACGCTCGGCCTGCGCGTTTCGCTCGGCCTCGCCTTGGTGGCGCTGCTGGCGGTGGCAGTGGCGGAGAATGCGCGCATCCCGGTGGACAACCCCGCCACGCACCTGGAACTCACCATGGTGCATGAGGCGATGATCCTCGAAGCCTCGGGCCGGCACCTCGCGCTGTGGGATGCGGCGGCGGCGCTGCGGCTGACGCTGTGGTTCGCGCTGCTGGCCGCCATCTTCTTCCCCTTCGGCACCGCACCGGCGGGATGGGCACCGCTGGGCTGGGTGGCCGGGCTGCTGGCCTGGGTCGCGAAGATGGGCGTGCTGTGCCTGGCGCTCGCCGCCTTCGAAAGCGCGATCGCCAAGATGCGCGTCTTCCGCGTGCCCGAATTCCTCGGCGCCGCCCTGCTGCTCGGGCTGCTGGGCGCCCTTCTGCTGTTCGTCTCGACGAGGCTGGCATGAGCTTCGGCACCCCGGCCTATGACATCGCCCATCTCCTCGGCGGGGGCGTGCTGCTGCTGTCCTTCGTGCTGCTGTACCAGCGGCGGCTCGATGCCGTGATCAATGCCTTCGCGGTGCAGGGCGCGCTGCTGGCCGCGGCCGCGGGGTGGCAGGGCTATATCCAGGGGGCGGGCGGCCTTTATGTCACCGCCGCCATCGCCTTCGCGGCCAAGGCGGTGGCCATTCCGCTGGCGCTCCGGCTGGTGCTCGGGCGGCTCGGCCTGCATCGGGCGGTGGAGCCGGCGCTCGGGATCGGCGCCTCGCTGGTGGCGGGCGTGGCGCTGGTGGGGCTTTCGATCCTTGTCGTGCTGCCCATCACCGCCGGCCAGGCGCATGCCCTGACGCGGGAGGATATGGCGCTGGCGCTGTCCGTCGTACTGCTCGGCATGCTGATGATGATCACGCGCCGCAACGCCATCAGCCAGGTGATCGGGCTGATGAGCCTGGAAAACGGGCTGATCCTCGCTGCCGTCGGCGTCACCGGCATGCCGCTGGTGGTGGAACTCTCGACCGCGGCGCTGGTGCTGATGGTGGCCGTGGTCGGCGGCGTCGTCGTCTTCCAGATCCGGGATCGGCTGGAGACGCTGGACACCAGCCTGCTCGACCGGCAGCGAGGGGGATGATGACCTTCCACCTGCCCTGGCTGATCGTCTTCTTCCCCTGGGCCGGCGCCGTGGTGCTGGCGCTGATGCCGCAGCGTGGCAGCGCGCCCGCCGTGCTGAACATCGGCATCGCCCTGGTCAGCCTGGGTCTGGCCGCCATGCTGATGGTCGAGCCCTTCGGCCAGCAGGGGTGGACGCGGACCGATGCGCTCAACCTGCCCTTCGTGCTGCTCGGCGCCATCATCGGCGTGACCACCGCCTGCTTTTCGTTCGCCACGGTGGCGGCGGAACGCTTCGATGACCTGCGCGCGCGGGCCTATCACGGCGCCTTCCAGGTCTTCATGGGCGCGCAATACCTCGCGATCCTGTCCGATAATCTCGGCGTCATGTGGGTGGCGATCGAGATCGCGACGCTCGCCTCCGTGCTGATGGTGGCGGTGCATGGCACGCCGGCGGCGATCGAGGCGGCGTGGAAGTTCTTCATCCTCTGCGGGGTCGGCATCGCGCTGGCGCTGTTCGGCACCATCCTGCTGTATCTCGCGGCGCAGCCGGTGGTGGGCAGCGGCGATCCCGGGCTTTCCTGGGGGGCCTTGCAGGCGGTGGCGGCGCGCTGCGACGCGGGTGTGCTGTCACTCGCCTTCGTCTTCCTGCTGGTGGGCTATGGCACCAAGGCCGGGCTGGTGCCGCTGCATTCCTGGCTGCCGGATGCGGAAGCCGAGGGCCCCTTGCCGATCAATGCCGTGCTGTCCGGCCTGTTGCTGAACGCCGCGCTGTTCGCCGTGCTGCGGGTGAAATCCATCGTCGGCGCGCATCCCGGCGCGCTGGCCCCTGGCCCCCTGCTGATGGGCTTCGGCCTGCTGTCCCTGCTGGTGGCGGCCTTCGCGCTGTGGCGGCGGCGGGATGCAAGGCGGCTTTTCGCCTGGTCCAGCATCGAGCACATGGGCATCGCCACCTTCGCCTTCGGGCTCGGCGGGCCGATGGCGAATTTGGCGGGACTGCTGCACATGCTCGGCCATTCGCTGGTGAAATCCGGCGTGTTCTGCGCCGTCGGCGCCGCCACGAACCTCAAGGGCAGCCAGAAGATCGCGGATATCCGAGGTCTGGCCAGCAGCCATCCCGCGCTTGGCTGGGCGCTCGCACTCGGCATCGCGGCGCTGGCAGGGATGCCGCCCTTCGCCATCTTCATCTCCGAATTCCGGGTGGTGACGGAAGCCGCCGCACGCTCGCCCTGGTTGATCCTGCCGCTCGGGCTTGGCCTGCTGACGGCGGCGGGGGCGCTGATCCTGCACCTGCAACGCCTGTGTTTCGGGCAGGCCTCGCCGGATGATCCGGACCATGGCGCCTTCGCCGTGCCGGGTGGGTTGCTGTGGGCCTCCGTCCCGATCTGGCTGCACCTCGCGCTGGCCACGGTCCTGGCGCTGGCCGCCCCGGCGGCGCTCGTCGCGCTGCTGACCGCCGGGGCGAGGATCCTCGGATGAGCGGCGCCGCTTCGTCCTGGATCCGGCGTGGGGCGCCGCAGGGCTGCCAGCCCTGGGAACGCCACCTGCTGTCACCGGAGGCCTTCGCCGCGCTGCCGGAAGCCCTGGCGGCGGAGCCGACGCTGGCGCTGCTGTCGCTCTGGGCGGAGCCCGGCTTCGTCCATGCCGCCTTCCTCGATGAGGCGGAGGGGGGCATGCTGCTGGCGAGCGTGCCCGCCGTGGAAGGCCGCTACCCCGCCCTGTCCCCCGCCCGCCCCGGCGCCGTGCGGTTCGAGCGGATGATCCGCGACCTGTTCGGCCTGGTGGCGGAAGGCGGGCTCGACCTGCGCCCCTGGCTCGACCACGGGCGCTGGGCGGTGACCGCGCCGAATG
>CANJXD010000557.1 GCA_947478535.1 Acetobacteraceae bacterium | reverse complement strand
GGCGCGGGCGGACATCGGTCGCGTGCCGATGATGCTCGGCACGCTGCGAGTCGCCGGCGCCACGGCGCGGCCGGTGGGGTCGAGAACCATGCAGGTATAGTCATGGCTTTCCCGCACCACCGTGGAAAACGACGTGCGATGCAGCGTCAGCGCCGCCTCGTCGACGGCGGAGATCATGCGGGTCCAGAGGACCTCGACGGTGATCGGGTCGAGCAGCGCTTCGGACGTCATGCCGCCGGCTCCAGGTCGATGATGAGGTGGCCGGAGGCATCGCGGCCGAAACTGGCGCCCGGGCCGATGACGATGGAGGTCTCGCGTTCCTCGACGATGGCCGGGCCCTGGAGGCGAGCACCGAGCGGCAGGGTGTAGCGGTCGTAGACCCCGGCCTGGACCGGCGCGCCGTTGCCGTCGAAGCGTACGAAGCGGTGGCCCTTCAACGGGTCGCCGGACGGCCCCGGCGGCTGCTTCAGGTCCGGCAACGCCTTCACCTGCTCAAGGCGGGCGCGGAGGTTGACGATCTCAAGCGGCACATGCGGCGGCGCGTGGCCGTAAACACCGGCATAGGTCTCGGCGAAGGCCCTGGTCAGCGGCGCCACGGCCTCCGGGCCGATCGGCGTGCCGTGGGGCAGGCGGACGCCGACGGCATAGCCCTGGCCCTCGCAGCGCAGTTCGAAATCGATGTCCATCGACGTGGTGGCGCGGCCGCCGGCGAGGCTGTCGATCAGCGTTTCCGCGCCATCGCGCATGGTGGCGATGCGGGCTGCCGTAGCGGGCCAATCCAGCGTGTCCAGGGGTGCGCGCAGCACGGCGACCATGTCCACGGCGGGCGGCGCAACCAGGCAGCCGATGGCGCTAGCGACGCCGGCGCCGAAGGGAATGATCACGCGGGGGATACCCAGTTTGCGGGCCAGCGCCCAGGCATGCACAGGGCCCGCGCCGCCGAAGGCGATCAGGCCGAAGCGGCGCAGGTCGATGCCCTGTTCCGCCGCATGGGCACGGATGGCGGCGGCCATGTGCTCGTTGACGATGTCGTGGATGCCGAAGGCGGTCTGGTCGGCGGTCAGGCCGAGCCGGGCGCCCAGCTTCGCCGCCGCGGCGCGTGACGCCTCGACATCCAGCGACATGGCGCCGCCGAGGAAGAAGCCGGGATCGAGATAGCCGAGCAGCAGGTCGGCATCCGTCACCGTCGGTTCCGTGCCGCCGCCCCCGTAGCAGACCGGGCCAGGCCGCGCCCCCGCGGAACGTGGCCCGACCGTCAGGAGACCGAGCTGCGAGACACGCGCGATGGAACCACCGCCGGCGCCAATCTCCAGCAGTTCCACGGCGGAGATCTGCAAGGGCAGCCCGGACCCGCGCTTGAAGCGGTGCACATGCGCCACTTCGTATTCATGCGTCACCGTGGGCGTCCCGCCGCGCACCAGCGACATCTTCGCGGTCGTGCCGCCCATGTCGAAGGCGACGGCATCCGCGCCACCCAAAGCCTGCCGCGCGACATAGGCGGCCGCGGCGGCGCCGGCGGCGGGGCCGGATTCGATCATGCGGACGGGATGGCGCAAGGCGACCTCGCGCGCCTCCCCGATGCCGCCATGCGACAGCATTAGCGACAGCTGCTGGCCGATGCCGGCGTCCTTCAGGCCCTGGGCGAGCCGGTCGACGTAGAGCCGCATCATCGGCTTCACATAGGCGTCCACTGCGACAGTCGAGCTGCGCTCATACTCGCGCGCCTCGCCGGCGACCTCGAACGACACGCTGATCTCGACCGAGGCCGGGAGCTCGGCGCGCAGGATCTCGGCGACGCGGCGCTCATGCGCGCCGTTCACATGCGCATGCAGCAGGCAGATGGCGACAGCCTCGACGCCCGCCGCGGTCAGGGCTGCGGCGGCGGTGAGGACGGAGGCCTCGTCCAGTGCGAGCAATGTTTCGCCGCGATAATCCAGGCGTTCCGCCACCTCGACACGGCGCTCGGCCGGCACCAGCGGTTCCGGCAGGACGATGTTGAGGTCGTAGATGTCGTAGCGCCCCTCGCGGCCCATCGCGAGCGTGTCGCGGAAGCCGGCGGTGGAAACCAGCCCGGTCACGGCGCCCTTGCGTTCCAGCACCGCGTTGGTGGCGACCGTCGTGGCATGCACCACGTCGCGCACCGCTGATGGCGCGAGGTCCGCGGCCGCGAGCGTGCTGCGCGCGCCGTCGAGCGAGCCGATGGACTGGTCTTCCGGCGTGGACAGAACCTTGCCGAAGCGCAGCGCCCCGCTGGCCTCATCCAGCAACACCACATCGGTAAAGGTGCCGCCGACATCGATGGCGAGGCGGGATGTCGCAATGCTCACGCGGAAGTCTCCAACATGGGGGTCAGCCAGTATTCCCGTCCCAGAAGGAGACCACGGACCGCATTGAAATAGGCCTGCTGCACGCGACGCGTGATCGGGCCGGGCCTGCCGTCGCCAAGCTTCAGGCGGTCCACGGACAGGATCGGCTGGATCTCGTTGCCGCTGCCACAAAGGAATGCTTCCTGCGCGGCATACAGCTCGGTCCGCGCGATGGGGCGTTCCTCGACCGGCAGGCCAAGCTCGGCGCGCGCCATCTCGATGACGCTGGCGCGGGTGATGCTCTCCAAGATGTCGTCGCTGTGGGACGGCGTCACCAGCTTGCCGTCGCGCACGATGAAGACGCAGGCGCCGGGCGTCTCGGAGACATTACCTGCTGATGTCAGCAGGATTACGCCGCCATAGCCGTCGGCCTTAGCCTGAAGGCCGGACAGCCGGCCGTTGTTGTAGTTCGCCGTCACCTTAATCCGCGGCGGCATCGCGTTGTCGGCGATACGGGTCCAGGAGGAGACCTGGACGTGGATCCCCTCTCTAACCCGCGGATCGGCCTCGCGCGGCAGCACGGCGATCCCCCAGGCGATGGGCCCGGTCGCGATCTGCTCACCCTCACCGTCGACCCAGGCCATCAGGCGGATATGGGCATCGCCCGTTATGCCATTCGCCTGGATCAGCTCACGCATCGCAGAGGTCATCTCAGCATCGTCGGGATGTGTGTCGAAGCGCATGACGTGCATTGTGAAATGCAGACGGTCCAAATGCTCGCGCAGCCGGAAAATGGAGGTCTGGGTCGTGGTGCTGCTGCGATAGGCGCGCAGCCCCTCGAAGGCGCAAGCGCCGTACTTGAAGGCGGGGGTGAGCATGTGGATCCGGCAATCCTGCCATGGCACGACGGCCCCGTTGAGCGACAGGAACGGAACGGCTTCGGGCATGGGCAATCCTGACAATGCCGCTAACTGTATGGCCGCTGCATCCCAGGGGACAAGCCAGCATTTCGGCAATGGCCTGATGCCAATCCGAGGCTGAAAATCCCGACTTGAGGGAAGTGTATCCGGCGCCTGCGGCAGGGCCGCCTCAACACAGGATCGGAAGGCTGCTCGATTCGTGCGGCAAGGGTAGGAAGCACAAATGAATTTTGCCCTTCTACCATGAGCTATGCTGGAATCTGGGTGACGCCGTGATCAGGCGGCGTGTTGTGCTGGCGTACGGGATCAATCTGGCGGCGGTGAACTGGGTCCTGGACGCCGACATCCGGTCGTATCCCAGAGAACACGACCATGGAGACCCCGCATGCTCACCCTTGACCTCCCGGTCGAGCCGTACTGGCTCGACCTTGCCCGCGGCGTCCGCGTGGAAATCCGCCCCGTCACCACTGCCGTCGTGGCCGCCGCCCAGGCCGGCTCGGCCCGTCGCCTCGGCGCGCTGCGGGCCTCGGAGGCCGACCTCGACCTCGACATGGCGCGCGGCCTCGCCTTCGCGTTCCTGGTCAAGGCGCTGGCCCGCCACGCCGTCACCGCCTGGGAGGGCGTGGGCGATACCGCCGGCAAGCCGCTGCCCCTTTCCCCCGAAGCCATCGAACTCCTGATGGACCTCGACGACATCGCCGCCGCCTTCTGGGACCGCGT
>CANJXD010000556.1 GCA_947478535.1 Acetobacteraceae bacterium | reverse complement strand
GCCGTGCTCGGCGGCGCCATGGTGCTGGAAATGCTGGCGGAGCTGCACGGCCAGGTGGATGCCGCCGTCATCGCCGCCTTCGCCGACCCGGGCCTCGGCGGCGCGCGGGAGCTGTTCCCGATTCCCGTCATCGGCTTGGCGGAGGCCGGGATGCTGACGGCCTGCATGCTCGGCGGGCGCTTCTCCATCGTCACCTTCGCCGCGGCGCTGGAGCCCTGGTACCGCGAATGCGTGGAATGGCACGGCATGCAGCGCCGCTGCGCCAGCATCCGCACACTGACCGGTGGCTTCCGTGCCATCGGCGATGTGCAGCAGGAAAAGGCGGATCTGCTGGTGGAACTCGCGATGCGGGCGGTGGAGGAAGACAAGGCCGATGTCGTGCTGCTGGCCGGCGCGCCGCTGGCCGGCCTCGCCCCGAAAGTGGCGGGGCGCATCCCGGTGCCGGTGATCGATTGCGTCGCTGCCTCGGTAAAGCAGGCGGAAGCCCTGGTGGCGCTGGCCCCCCGCAAGGCCACCGCGGGCACCTATCGCCGGCCGGATGCCAAGCCAAGCACGGGGCTCGCACCGGCGCTGGCCGACTGGATCGCGCATCGCTGAAAAGGATCGGCGGGGGCCTCAGTTCCTCCTGGAACGCCGTGGCGTTCCAGGAGGGGCACTGGAGGAGGGGAAGGGATTCGAACCCTCGATAGGGTTTGACCCCTATAACGGTTTAGCAAACCGTCGCCTTCAGCCACTCGGCCACCCCTCCGCAGGGTGTTGAAGTCGCACGACGTATGCGGGGGTTCTCATAGCGGGGCGCGGCCGGGGGCACAAGCGCGCCCCGGCACCGGACACCGCCGGCCTGTCAGGAAAGTGCAACCTCGAAGCCGCGCTGAGTGGCCGGGCGGGCCATCATCCTTGCGTACCAGGCGGCGACATTCGGCAGCTCGTCGAAGGGCACCTCATGGCGTTCGTGGCGCCAGGCCCAGCCCAGGATGGCGAAATCGGCAATGCTGGGCTCGCCTTCCGTCGCCACGAAATCCCGGCCGGCCAGGCGCCGGTCCAGCACGCCATAGAGCCGCTTCGTCTCCGTGTGGTACCGCGCAAAGCCGTAATCCCGCGCCGGGCCCTCGGGCTGCATCAGGAAATGGTGGACCTGGCCGGGCATCGGGCCGAAGCCGCCCATCTGCCACATCAGCCATTCCGTCACGGCGACCTTGCCGCGCGTATCCGCCGGCAGGAAGCGCCCGGTCTTCTCCGCGAGATACAGCAGGATGGCGCCCGATTCGAAGACGCTGATCGGCTTCCCGTCCGGTCCTTCGGAATCGACGATGGCGGGAATCCGGTTGTTCGGCGAAATCGCCAGGAAGGCCGGGGCGAATTGCTCGCTCTTCGAGATATTGATGGGGTGCACCCGGTAGGGCAGCCCCATCTCCTCCAGAGCCACGGAAATCTTGCGGCCGTTCGGCGTGTTCCAGGTGTAGAGGTCGATCATGAAGTCCGCTCCTCGGGGCTGCTTGCGTGCTTGATCCCATGCCGGCGGGGCCTCGCCAAGCCGCGTCCGCACGCGGTGCTTGACCGGCGGGGGGACGACTTGCGAGCCTTGATCCCGTGAAACCCTTGACCGCCGTCAGCGGCGCCCCTGGTGGCAGCAGTGATGATGAGCTCTGGGCGGTGATCGCCACCGCCGGGCGGCGGAGCCGCGTCGCCAACATCTACCGCAGTCGCAACGCGGCGCTGGAGGACCGGGCGTGGCGGGCGCAGCAGGTCTCGGCCTATGAGGATTTTCTCCGGCGATCACAGCAGCCGGTGCCGCATTACAGCGTGGCGCCGATCCGCCGCGCGGACCTGCCGAAGCAATGGAGTCCCCTGCCCGCGCTGGGGTTTCTGCGGGGGCAGTTGATTTAGGCAGGCGCCCGGCGCTGCCCCTGGTGGGCGGCGTTCAGGCGTCGCTGTCGGCCGCCCCGGCGGATAGCCAGGCCTTGGGCACATGCCGGAAGGGCAGCGCGGCGAGGTCCAGGGCGGCGGGGCCGGGGCAATCGCATTCCACGATGGCGGCGCAGCGTTCGGCGAAGGCGGCGCGAAAGTGGTTCTTCGCCTTGTTCGCCAACAGCCGTGTCGCCGCCAGGTCGATGCCGTGCAGGGCGAAGAAGGCCGGGTCCACCGCCGCCTCCTTCCGGCTGGTGACGATGATGCGCAGCAAGCCGGCCCGCAGCACCGCGGTCGGGCCGAGATTGACCGGCGCGCCGCGCTCCATCGGGCCTTCATTGACGAAGCGGCCATCGGTCAGGCGTTCCACCACCGCATGGACGGCAACCGGCGGGCCGAAGGTCTCGCAGGATTTGCCGCCGAGGGTGAAGGCGGCACGTGCGCCCTGCCCCAGCGCCGCGGCCTCAGCCACCGTCGCCGGGTCATGCAGGAAGGCAAAGACGGTCGGCACGGCGGGGCCGGACTCGACCAGCACGCGCAGCATTTCCGGCGTATCCGCGACACCGCCGGAGAGCGGGTTGTCCGCGGGGTCCAGCAGCGCGACTAACCCCGGCGGGCCGGCGAGCGCCGTGGCCAGCGCCTCCTCAGGCTTGGGCAGGGTGACATCGAAGCGCGCCAGCCGGGCGACGATGGCGGCGATGACCGCCGCCGCAGCCGCATCCGCCGCTTCCTGGCGGGTCGCCCAGGCCATGCCGCTGGGGCCGGCGAAGGGCGTATCGCCCCAGGAAAAGCCGCCGAAGGGCGCGGCTTCCAGCACCGCGCCGGTCTCCAGCGCTTTGGCCTCGGCCCAGACTTCGGCCATCGGCCCGCCGGCGGAGCGCATGTGGAAGCTGTGCAGCACGCGGGGGTACTTGGCGATGGCACCGAACAGGCGTTCCCCGCCCATCCGCCGTTCCAGCATCGCCAGCGCCCGCAGCGCCACCGCATCCATGTCGAGATGGGGATAGGTGCGATAGACGCTGGCGCCGTCCAGCAGCTGCGCGAGTTCGGGCGCCATGTTGCCGTGGAAATCGAAGCTCGCGGTCAGCGGCGTGGCGCCGACCAGGGCGCGCACCCGGCGCACGGTTTCCAGATCCGCGGCCGGGATGTGCTCGGCGACGCAGGCGCCATGCAGGGATAGGTAGATGCCATCCCAGGCAGTCTCAGCCGCCAGGCCCTCCAGCACTTCCGCCAGCCAGCCCTCATAGGCCTCGCGCGTCAATGGACCACCGGGTTGGGCGGAGGTGCAGCGCAGGATCGTTGCCTGCCAGGATGGCCGCGCGGCCAGGAAGGCGCCGAGGCCGCCGAGTTCCGTCGCCGTGCCGGCATAGCGGGCCAGCGCCTCCGGCCCCGCGACCCATTCGCGGGATCGTAATTCGGCAAGGCCGGTGGGGACCGGGGTGAAGGAATTTCCCTCGAACCAGAGGCGGGCGACGGCGATACGGGGCATGAGGGACAGCATAGGCCGGGTGCGCCGGCCCTGCCCATCCGGCCCTGCCCATCCTCAGGGCTGGCCGCTGGCAAAGGTGTCGCAGGATTCGACCGTGCCGCCCTGCAACCCGGTCTTGAACCAGCGGACTCGCTGCGCGGAAGTGCCATGGGTGAAGCTCTCCGGCACCACCTGCCCCTGGCCGCGGCGTTGCAGCCGGTCATCCCCCACGGCGGCGGCGGCGTTCAGCCCTTCCGCGATATCGCCATCCTCGAGGATGGCGCGGTCCCGCTGCGCCCGCGCGGCCCAGAGCCCGGCCAGGCAATCCGCCTGCAACTCCACCCGCACCTGCATCGCGTTGCTGGCCGCGCGGTCCGCGCGCGCCCGCGATTGCTCGACGCGTCCCAGCACGCCGAGCTGGTTCTGCACGTGGTGCCCCACCTCATGCGCGATGACATAGGCGGCGGCGAAATCGCCCGGCGCGCCAAGCGAGCGCTGCAGGCGGGCGAGGAAATCGAGGTCGATGTAAACGCGGCGGTCGCCGGGGCAGTAGAAGGGGCCGGTCGCCGACTCGGCCATC
>CANJXD010000555.1 GCA_947478535.1 Acetobacteraceae bacterium | reverse complement strand
CATCGCGAGGGGAATCACGACGCGGGGGCGGACGATCGCCGAAGCCGCCGCGCGGGGCACCGAAGCCGCCGCCGCCGCCACCACCGAAGCCGCCGCCACCGCCGCCGAAGCCACCGCCGCCGAAGTCACGGCGCGGGGGACGATCCCCGAAGCCGCCACCACCGCCGCCGCCGCCGAAGCCGCCGCCACCGCCGCCGCCGAAGTCACGACGCGGGGGACGATCCCCGAAGCCGCCACCACCGCCGCCGCCGCCGCCGAAATCACGGCGCGGCGGGCGAGCCCCGAAGCCGCCACCACCACCGCCGAAATCACGGCGTGGCGGGCGCTCCCCGAAGCCACCCGGACGGGCCGGCCGGTCGCCGCCGCCCGGGCCCTTGATGACCGAGTAGATGCGCGTGACAAGGCGGCGTCCCTGACGGTCCGTCCCAATCTCGCACGTCAACTTGTCGCCGGTGTCCGGCGGTTCGATACCCGCCTCGGTCAACGCCGAGGCGTGGAAGAAGACGTCCTGCCCATCAGGTCCGAGTACGAAGCCGAAGCCCTTGCGGGCGTTGTACCACTTCACTTCGGCCTCGACGGAGCCTGCGCCGCCCTGTTCGTTGTCGGGAAACACGATGTTATTCAATCCGTAACTATGGACACGACCCGACACGATGCAGGGCCGCCACCATGCAAGATGGCATCCTCATGCAAGGAAAACCAGCAAAATTGCGCGGAACAACTCTCTGTCAAGAGAATCGCGCGGGATCAAACGGCCCGATGGGGATCTCCGGCGCCCGTCCTTGCAGCAGCGCCACCACCAGCCGCGCCGTCCGAGGGCCCGCCACAAGCCCCGTGTGACCATGCCCGAAGGCGCACAGAATATCGGCGCTGGCGCCGGAACGGCCGATGCAGGGCAGCCCATCCGGCATGGAGGGGCGATGTCCCATCCAGAAGCGCACTGCCTCCGCCGGCATGTCCCGCGGCAGGCCGGGGAAGCTGCGCAGCAGGTGGTCGCGGAGGATCTCCGCCCGCTTCCAGTTCGGTGCCGCGTCCAGCCCCGCAATCTCCACCTGCCCCGCGCAGCGCAGCCCGCGATCGGTCCAGGTGACGGACATCTTGCCGTCATAGGGCATGAGCGGCGTGCGTGGCCCGACGCGCGCATCCGTCACCATCGCGTGGTAGCCGCGCTCCGTCTCCAGCGGCACGCGGGACCCGGCGGCGGCGGCGAGCTTTCTCGAATAGGCGCCGGCGCAGATCACGGCGCGGTCGCAGGCGACCTCGCCCTGCTTCGTCTCCACCGCCAGCAGGCGACCATCCTCGATCCGAAAGCCCGTCGCGGCTTCGCGCCGCAACTCCGCCCCCCCCGCCCGCGCCTGCGCGACCAGTGCCGCGACATAGGCGCCGGGGTCGCGGCAATGGCCGCCTTCCTCCACCAGCGCGCCGAAGCGGTAGCGGCGGTCGAGCTCCGGCTCCTGCTGGCGCATCTCATCCTCATCCAGCTCGAGCCATGCGACGCCGACCTTGCGGCGGATGCGCCAGGCCATCGCCTCGCTCTCGAACTGGGCGCGGTTCTCATAGATATACATGAGGCCACGCTGCTCGATGAGGTTGCCGCACCCGGCCTCCTCCGCCAGCGCCCGATGAAGCGCCGGGGCATCGACGAGCAGCGGCCGCAGCGCGCGGGCGGCGCGTTCCACCTTCGCTTCCGTCCAGCCCGCCCAGAGGTAGCGCGCCAGCCAGGGCAGCACGCGCGGAAAATAGGACCATCGGATGGCCAGCGGTCCCAGCGGATCGGCCAGGAATTTCGGCACCTTCTTCCACAGCCCCGGCGAGGCGGGCGGGATCACCGACATCGGGCTCAGCCAGCAGCCATTGCCGTAGCTCGCGGATTGTTCCCCGCCGGGCTCGCCAGGCTCCAGGATCGTCACCCGGAAACCATCACGCAGCGCGGCGAGCGCCGTCGTCGCGCCGACGATACCGGCGCCGATCACCACCAGGTGCCGCGCTTCCCCCGGCGCCATGCGCATCGCGTCGCTCATGCTCTCTGCTCCGGGCCCTGGTTTCGGTCAGCCCCCGGGCCATCCTGCAATTGCCGTCCCGGATCAGTGCCCGCCAGGAGCGAGACATGCGCCGAGACCACGCGCCACCCCTGGCCGGGGATGCGCGCCATCACCTTGGTCTCGCGCCCCACCAAGCCGGTGCCGATGCGCACATATTCGAGGTTCGTCACCGCCACGTCGGCGCCGAAGCCAGTGATGCTGACGCGCCGCTGGACCCGGGGGGCATAGGCCTTCACGGAAGCCCGGAAGGCGCGGATCGCCGCGTGGCCGTAGAGGATTTCCGTGATGCCGAAGCGGATGGTGCGGGGGTCCGCCCAGAAGATCGCGTCCAACTCCTCCGTCCGGTTCGCCATCAGCGCCTGTTCGTAGCGGTCGAAAACGGCACGGGCCTCGGCCAGCACCGCCGGATCGTCGAGCGTCACGCGCTCCTCCAGCCCTGTTGCCTGGGCACACTGCGCCAGCCGCCGGTTTGCGGAAAGGGCGCGGGAGACCGCCCCCCCGCGCGACAGTGGAATTTGCGCCGATATTTCCACCCGATTTGCACATCATCCGGGCATGATGTTCCATCACCGTCCCGTATGGCAGCGCAGCCTGCCATGGCGGACAGCGCCGCGCCCAGGATGACGATGCCGATGGCCAAAGACTTCCGTCCCTCCCCCTTATCCGGCGCGCGCGGCCTGCGGTTGGCGCTTCTGCTCGCCCTGGCCAGCCTGGCGTTCGGCGCTGGCCCGGCGCTCGCCCAGGGCAAGCCGGGCGCCACCCCTGCACCCTTTCCGCCCCTGCCGACGGTCAAGCCGCCGGCCCTGCCACCCATCGGCGGCGGTCGTCCGGGCCCGCAAGCTCAGACGCCCGCCCCGCCCCAGCAAAGCGGCCTGGCGGGGATCGAGGGCCCGGTCTGCACGCCAGAGCACCTGGCCGCGATCAACACCGCCGTGGCGGAAGCCCGGGCGCACCTGCCGGCCGCCATCCAGATGGTTCGCCAGCAGCCGAACCACGCCCATGTCACCCGCTGGTTCGGCACCGCACCGCGGGAGACCATCCGCAGCACGCTGGACAGCACGGCGGCGCTGCTGGCGGACATGAATTCGCTGAAGCTGCGCTGCAACGACCCGCGCGGCTGCGTGCGCGGCCGGTTCGCCTATACGCTGCCCTTGGCGCGCACGCTGACGCTCTGCCCGCCCTTCTTCAATGCGGGCGCCGAGGGCGCCGATTCGCGCTGGGGCATCCTGATCCATGAAGGCACCCACATCGCGGCCCGCACGGGGGACCATGCCTATGGCCGCAACAGCGCGGCGCAATTGGCCAAGGAAGACCCGGAGCGAGCCGCGGTGAACGCCGACAGCTACGAATATTTCGTCGAGACCTTGCCGCGCTGAAATTCGGCTGGGCGATGCCGGCCAAGTCGGCTCCTCATGTCTTTCCACCCCACCCGCCAGGGCAGCGGCATGGGCCATGCGCGGTCGAGGCGCCGGCGAATCCGGTGGCGCCTTGGCGAAGACGACGCGGCGTGTTCGCCTCGAGCCCTAGGCAAGCACATCTCAATCGCCGCGGTTCGCAGGAAAATACATTGTAATTTTCGCTTGCAAATCCGGGAGGAAATGAAAATTGCCACTCTCGTTGGCGATTTTTTTCTGGCTCGCTGGAATATTTTTTCAAATCACGATCAACCCGTCACAGATCGCATTGTATGAAAAAGCCGCCCACTGTCGTACGGTCCGTGAGATAGCGCATCTTTGGCTTACTTGATTGCAGCGACGTCCAGCCTGCCTTAGAGTCTGTCTCCGATCATCCCTTTGGATTGCATAGTTTCCTGACCATGAGCCTGATCGATGCCATCCGCAGGAAGGCGAGTGCGTTGCGGCTCAGGTTTTCCCAATCCTTGGCGAGCCGACGGCAGCGGTTGATCCACGCGAT
>CANJXD010000554.1 GCA_947478535.1 Acetobacteraceae bacterium | reverse complement strand
CAAGGTCTACGCCGCCGCGGCCAGCGTCATCGCCACAGGGCGCCTGCATGGAAGGACCGCCCTCGAGGCGTTGCGCGCCGCCCTCGCGGGCGTGGCGATCATACGACCTGCGTGAGGCACGACCGGAAGGGGGGGGTGAGCAATTACCGGCGTGTTTCTATCGTTGCCAGGTGTGTTTCGATTGTTTTGCGCGGATCGGGTCGCGGCGGCCCGGCGGCCTCACCCCGGCCTCACCAAGGCACGCGCGCCGGGTTGACACGCTTGCGGGTCGGGATACTGAGGCTTCAAAGTGTCAGGGCGGCGCAGCAAGCCAAGGCCGCCCGCGATGAGGAGGAAACCCGCCGATGCCCAGCATCTTCAACAGTGTCGAGGATATCCTGGCGTCCCCCACCCGCCGCGGCCTGCCGCGGAAGGTGGAGCACAAGCCGGCGGACGTCGCCTCCTACATGAAGGGCGTCGACAATTTCTGCCGCGTCATGGCCATCCGCCCCGGCGACCATGTGGTGATGCTGACGGACCCGCTGCTGGACCCGCGCGTGGTGCAGGCCGTGCAGGGGCTGGCGCGCGGACGCGGCGCCACCTTCGCCTCCTTCATGGGGGAGAGCACCCGCTACGTGACGGTGCCGGAGGAGGTGAAGCCGGTGCTGGAAAAGGCGACCTTCGTCGTCTCCACCTGGTTCGCCAGCGTGCTGGACCCCTATTGCATCGCGCTCCGCCGCAAGATGGGGCAGCGCTGGGTCAAGATCACCTTCTTCCGGGACCTCGACCTGCTGCATACGCCGCAGGCGCAGTTCCCCGTCGATCTGCTGGGCGAGATCATCCGCGCCACCTCGCGCCTGTTTCCCGAAAGCGGCGATTTCACGCTGCGCGTGACGGACCCCCGCGGCACCGATTTCCGCATCCCGTTCACGGCCGCGATGCTGGCGACGATGAAGCGGCACAATCGCTGGCGCGGCCAGAACGTGGCGGACCAGGATGGCTGCTACGTCCACTATCTGCCGACGCATGGGCCGAACCTGTTCGAGCCCTCGATGGTCGGGCTGCAGCCGCATGACAAGGTCGGTATCCACGGCATGATCTGGTCGCAATGGGCGGTGGGCTTCGACAAGCCCTTCGCCAGCCCCGTCGGCGTCGAATTCCGGGACGATGTCGTGCACGCCGTGCACGGCGATGGCTTCGAGGCCGAGGTGCTGCGGGACTACCTGATCGGCGGCACGCTGGAGGAGTTGGGGTGCGGTCACAACCCGAAGGCGCCGCGCTTCGATATCTACCCGGCCGGGCCGAATTCCCCGGGCGCGCTGCATTTCGGCATCAATGCGCTGAAGCCGTCCGACTACCTCCGCCGCGTCATGCCGAATTGGGAGGAGCCGCATATCCACATGGACCTCGTCAGCTTCGACGCGACCGTGCTCGCGGGCAACCGTACCATGGTGGAGGATGGCTACCTGCTCTCCCTGAAGGACCCTGCCGTGATCGCGATGGCGGAAACCTACGGGGACCCGGTGGAACTGCTGGAAGGCTACCCGGTCTGATGCCCATTCCACAGCCCGCCGGAGTGCCCTCGATGCGCCGTCGCAGCCTGCTGCTCGCAAGCCCAGCCCTTCTCCCCTTCGGCACCGCAAGCGCGCAGGGCTGGGCGCCGGACCGGCCGATCCGCGTCATGGTGCCCTTCGGTGCCGGCGGCCCGGCCGATATCGTCGCCCGCCTGCTGGCGGAACCGGTGGCCGCGGCGCTCGGCCAGCCCCTGGTGATCGAGAATCGTGCCGGGGCCGGGGGCAATCTCGGCACCCGCCAGGTCGTGCAGGCGCCGGCCGATGGCTACACCGTCGTCGTCAACGGTGCCTCGCCGCTGGTGATCAATCCGTGGCTCTACCGCGACATGGGCTTCGATCCGCTGACCAGCCTCGCGCCGATCAGCATGCTCACCACCGGGCCGCTGCTGGTCATCGCCAATCCGCGGCTCGGCTTCCGCACGATGGCGGACCTGATCGCGGCGGCGCGGCAGCGGCCGGGCGCGCTGAACTACGCCAGCGCCGGCAATGGCACGGTGCCGCATCTGGCGACGGAGCTGTTCCTGCGCGCCGCCGGCGTCCAGCTGACGAACGTCACCTATCGCCAGACGCCGGATGCGACGCAGAGCGTGATGCGCGGGGATACCGCGGTGTTCTTCGATGCACCGACCTCGATGCAGCATGTGCGCGCCGGCAGCGTCACCGCGCTCGCCGTCACCACGCCCCGCCGCTTCGCAGCCTTTCCCGATGTGCCGACGGTGCAGGAATCCGGCGGGCCGGCGGTTTCGGCCGAGGCCTGGTACGGCATGCTGGCTCCGGCGGGCACGCCGCAGCCGGTGATCGACAAGCTGCACGCGGCCTGCACCACCGCGCTCCGCCGGCCGGACATCCAGGCCCGCATCGCCGCGCTGGGCTTCGAGGCCGTGGGCAATACGCCCGGCGAATTCGCCCAATTCATGGCGGTGGAAAGCGCCAAGTGGCGGGAAGTGATCCGCGCCGCCGAGATCCGGGTGGAGTAGTCTCGTCGCCCCGCCGGTGGTAAGCACTCCTCCGCCGTAATCCCCGCCGCAGAGCGGGGCGTGGCGGGGATCGCCGCACGACGCATACGGCCGGGCAACTCCATCCGGACTCTCATCATGAAGCGCCGATCCCTGCTGGCTGCCGCGTCCCTGACCGCAGTCACCGCCCAACCCGCCCACGCCGCCTGGCCGGAACGGCCAGTGACGCTGATCGTGCCCTTCGCCGCCGGCGGTGGCACGGACATCTCCGCCCGCGTCATGGCACAGTATCTGGAACGGGACCTCGGGCAGCCCTTCGTCGTGCAGAACCGGCCCGGCGCGGGCGGCGCCATCGGCCTGGCGGCGCTCGCCAGCGCGGCGCCGGATGGGCAGACCCTTGCCATCATCAACACCCCCGGCATCGTCACCATCCCGATCGAGCGCAATGCCGGCTGGACGATGGACAGCTTCACCTTCATCGCCGGTGTGGTGGAGGACCCCGCGACCTTCGCCGTGCACCCGGAAAGCCCCATCCGCTCCATCGCCGACCTCGTCGAGGGCGCGAAGCGGGAGCCAGGCCGCGTGACAGTGGCAACCCAGGGCGTCGGCTCGGCCGGGCATATCGCGTTGCTGCTGCTGGAACAGGCCGCCGATGTGCGGTTCCAACCGGTTGTCTATGCCGGCACCGCCCCCGGCGCCGTGGCCCTGCTGCGGCGGGAGATCACGGTCGCCACCGCCAATCTGGGGGAGGCCCTGACCTTTGCGCGCCAGCAGCCCTGGCGGACGCTCGGCGTGATGTCCGAAGCCCGGCACACGATGGCGGCAGATGTCGCCACCTTCAAGGAAGCCGGCTTCGACCTGCGTGGCGGCAGCCTGCGCGGCATCGGCGGCCCGCGCGGCCTGCCGGCGGAGGTGGTCACGCGGCTGTCGGCGGCGCTGGAACGAGTGGTGGCGAACCCGGAGTTCCGGACCACCAGCGAACGCGCCTTCCAGCCGCTGCGCTACCTCAACGCGGCCGACTACATCGCCTATCTTCGCGACGCGGACCGGACGCACCGCGCGTTGTGGGCGGTGAGGCCTTGGAATAGCTAGCCTTCGCGGCACTGGCCGCGGGCCGCATGCGCGGCGTCGCCTGCCAAGGACGGGCGCCATGATCTCTCAGGCGCCGATCATCCAGGCGTGTTCCGGCGCATTGTGGAAGCGCCAGATGCGGGTCGGGCCGGCCATGACGTTGAGGTAGTAGAGGTCATACCCATGCAGGGCCGAACAGGGGTGATACCCCTTCGGCACCAGCACGCAGCTTCCATCGGTGACGGTCATCGCCTCATCCAATGTGCCGTCATCGGTGTAGACGCGCTGGAAGCCGAAGCCCTGCGGCTTGCTGAGGCGGTGATAGTAGGTTTCCTCCAGCAGCGATTCCGCCGGCAGAGCGTCCCGGTCATGCTTGT
>CANJXD010000553.1 GCA_947478535.1 Acetobacteraceae bacterium | reverse complement strand
TGTGGCGCATCGCGCACGACATCCGGCGTGGCATAGGCTTCCTCGCAGACCTTGGCGACGACGGCGACCCAGGTGTCGATGTCCTCCTTCGACCACAACTCCCCGGCTTCCGGCGTGAAGGGCTCCGGCACCACCCAGGGCTCATGCGACAGCCATGGCGCATCGACGCCGTAGTCGGTCATGCGGTTGCCGACCTCCACCACGCCGAGCCCGGTCTCCTGCTTCAGTGGTCCGAGGCCGTAGCGCGTCATCTCCATGCGCGGCGCGGTGACCTCGGGGTTGGACAGCGCCACGCCGCGGATCGCGGTCAGGCCCTTCTGCATGTAGTTGTTCGCCAGCACCGACAGGTCCGAGGCCTGGTTGATGCCGTCCGCCCCCATCCCGCGCGCCCAGGCATAGGCGCGCATGACGATATGCACATTGCCGAGGAATTCGCGGACCTTGCCGACGCTGTCCGCCGGCGTGTCGAGCGTGAAGCGCCCATCCGCGTCGCGGCCCACCAGCGGCCGTGGCAGGAAGGGTTCCAGTTCGGCCGAACAGCCATAGGCGCCGACAGCCGGCCCGCCGCCACCCTTCGGCCCGCCGAAGGTCTTGTGCAGCATGAACATGCAGGCATCGAAGCCCAGATCCCGCGCGCGCATCTTGCCCATCACGCCGTTGAAGTTGGCGTGGTCATAGAATGCGAGGCCCCCCGCTTCCTTCACCAGACGCACCCATTCCGTGATCTGCGGATTGTAGATGCCCATGTCGTCGGGGTTGTTGATCATCAGCGCCGCGGTGCGCGGTGACAGTGCCGCGCGCAGCGCATCCAGGGATGGGTAGCCGCCTGCTTCCAGCGGCAGGGTGATGACCTTGAACCCCGCCGCCGCTGCCGTCGCGGGGTTGCAGGGATGCGACTGGATGGAGGTGATGATCTCATCCCGCACGCCCAATTCGCCACGCGCGGCCAGCCAGCCGCGGGTGACGCACACATGGGTATAGGCCGCATCCGCCCCGCCCGCGGCCTGGAAGGTGAAGCGGTCCATGCCCGACAGCGCGCGCAGGATCTGGTCGAAACGCCAGAGGATCTCCAGCACGCCTTGCAGCGTGGACGGGTCCTGCAACGGGTGCAGATCCGCCATCTGCGGCCGCAGGCCGAGCGCTTCGGACAGGCGCGGATTGTATTTCATGGTGCAGGTGCCGAACAGGCTGATGCCCACCATGCCCAGCACCTGCTGCGACAGGCGCAGATAGTGGCGCAGCGTATCGTGCTCGGTCATTTCCGGCAGGTTGGGCGCGTGGGCGCGGCGCATCGCGGCAGGCACCAGGCTCGCGGCGTCGCCCATTGCCGCGACGGCGGCTTCGGGGCCGGGAAACACCAGGCCACGCCTGCCGGGCGCGCCGAGTTCATGCACCACCGGTTCATGCCACCGCGCCTGGTGATAAAGCCGAGGGGCGGTCATGCCAGGATCTCCGTCAGCGCATCGGCCAGGCGTTGCACGTCGTCCTCCGTATGGATCTCGGTGATGGCGTAGAGGGCGGATTGGCCGAACTCGGGAAAATCCCCCGACAGGTCGCGCCCACCGAAAATGCCCCGCGCCAGCAGCGCGTGGTTGATCGTGGAGACAGACCGGCCGGTGGCAGAAAAATCGACCACGACTTCCTTGAACAGGCCTTCTGAAAACCGCACCCGAACGCCTGGCAGCGTGGCCAGCACGCGGGCCATATGCGCCGTGCGCTGGAGGATGCGTTCCCCGATATCGTGGAAGCCGCGCGGTCCCATAAGGGTCATGTAGGCGGCCGCGGCGATGGCGTGGAGATAGACGGAATTGCCGGTCCAATCCTTGCCCTCCTCCCGCATGCCGTAGGAGGATTGGTGCGACAGGCTCAACGCGAATCCCCACTCGCCGGGCGTCGTCGTGGGGGCGGCGGAGATGTTCAGCGTCGGGTATTCGCGGGCATAGCGTTCCTCGTCACGGCTGCACAGAAATCCACCCGCGCCACCGCCGCACAGCATATGGATGCCCAGCGTCTGGATGGTGCCGACGACGATATCCGCGCCGTAATCGGCGGGCGGCGCCAGCACGCCGAGCGAGATCGGGTCGACGCCCACGATCATCTCTGCCCCCGCCGCGCGCGCCAGGCGCGCAACCTCCGCCCCCTGCGTCTCGATCACGCCGAGGAAGCCCGGATTTTCGACATAGACGGCCGCGATGCCATCGGACAGCCGGGCGGCGAGGTCCCCCATGTCGAGCCGTCCCGTGGCGGGATCGGACGCCACCAGCTCCACCGCGATATGCCCGGCGGAGCCCAGCGGTTCGCAGTATTGCCGCAGCACCGCCAGTCGCTCGGGATCCATCAGCGCCGGCACCAGGACCTTGCGCCGGCCGGTCAGCCGGGCCGCCATGCGCGCGGCATGGCCGATCGCGCAGCCCCAGGAATAGACAGGCAATCCCACGAATTCCATGCCCACGAGCTCACCGAGCTGGGAGCAGAATTCGAACCAGGCTTGGTTGCGCCCGTGGTCGGACATCGGCGTGCCCCAGACATTCGTCAGGAACTCGCTGCGCCCGGCGATCTCATCGACCACGGCGGGCACATGGTGCTGCCAGATCCCGGCGCCGAGGAAGGAGAGGTTTTCCTCCGCCGAGCGGTTCTTCGCCAGCAGCCCCAGCATGTGCCGCTTCAGGGCGACCTCCGACGGGATCGCGGGCGGCAGGTCGAGCGGCGTGGCCAGCCGGTGCGCGGCCGGAATCTGGGCGAACAGCGAACCGATATCGGGCGCGCCGATTGCCTCCAGCATCGCGGCCTTGGCGGCCGGCGTCGAATTCGCCATCCAGGGATGGGCGCTGTCTGCCGTCATCGGTCGTTCCCCACGGGTCAGGTCACCAGTTTCATCATCATCTGCCGGCCGGGCGCGGTGTGCACGGCGATATGCCCGGCCAGCATCGCATCCACCGCCCTATCGCCGGTATCGACGTGCAACTCACAGGGGGCGAGGCCGAGCAGCTTCCGCGCGCCCGCCACCACCAGGATGTTCGCGCGACCGCAGCGGCGGATGGCCTCGGCGCTGATCTGCTGGTTGCCGCGGCCGAACACGAAACCCTGGCCGCCGGTGGGGCTGACCAGGATGGCGGCGTTCGGATGGGCCTGCATCTGATCCAGCAGGCCCTGCTCGGACATATCGAGCGCCACCGCCCGCCCACCCAATACGGCATCGACGCCCAGCAGGCTGCCATCGAAGCCCATCGCGCGCTTGATCCGCCGGGTGGTGGTGCCGCAGCCCAGCACCAGCAGGCGGTCGGTCGGCCATTCCCGGGCAAGGCGGCGCGCCAGCGCGTCCAGCGCGTCCTCATCATCCGGCATGGCGGGCGCCTTGGCCGATTGCAGGCCGTGGCCGATCTCCGGCACCATCGCGGTGCCGAACAGGCGGGCAACGACGCGGCCCTCGCGGCAGGCGGCTTCGTCGAGGTCCATCACCTCGGCCTCCCGCAGGCGAACCCGGCCCGGGGTGGCTTGCAGGCCCGAGGTGGATTGAAGGAAAGCCGCGGCGACGGCGCCCGCGGCCTCCGGGCTGGTCGCGAAGACGCCAGACTGCATCTTCACCCCCGTCGGCACGCCCAGGATGGGCACGGCGAGGCCGACCGCGGCCACTACGTCGCGCGCCGTGCCGTCGCCGCCGGCGAACAGGATGAGATCGGCGCCGGCCTCCGCCATGCGCGCCGCGGCGTCGCGCGTATCCTCGGCGGTGGACGCGCCACTGCCAATGACGCGTGCATCCAGCCCCGCGGCGGCGGCAACATCGGCGCCCATGATCCCAGGCCCGGCCAGGGCTTCCCAGCCTGGTGGGAGTGGCAGGCGGCGCAGGGCGTGCAGCGCGCGCAGGCAGCGCGCGGCGGCCTCGGGCTTGGCCCCCAGCACCCGCGCGCGTTCCAGGATCTCGGCCCCGTCCGTCCCCTTCAGCCCGACGCGCCCGCCCATG
>CANJXD010000552.1 GCA_947478535.1 Acetobacteraceae bacterium | reverse complement strand
TCGAGTTGCGCCTGCGCGACCTGAACGTCGATCCCGTGCTGATCGGTGACCGGCTGGCCCGGGCGGTGCCCGGCGCGCTGGTCGAAGCGCATGGCCTGTGGGTGCAGCGGCTGGCGGCGCTGGCGCGCAGCCTTCAGGCGCTGGCGCTGGTGGTGCTGGGCCTCGTCGCGGTGGTGGCGGCGGCGGTGGTCGCGGTCGGCACCCGGGCCGGCCTCGCCGCACGGCGGGACGCGATCGAGGTGTTGCACGGGTTGGGTGCGCGGGATGGCGATATCGCCGGCCGCTTCGCCCGGCGGCTGGGCCTGCTCGCGGCCGGCGGTGCTGTGCTCGGCACCGGCGCTTCCGTCCCCGCCCTGGCGCTGCTGATCGACCTCGCCGGTCCCTGGCTTGGCACCGCCGGCGCCATGGACAACCTGGCGGGCCTGCCCTGGCCCGGCCTTCTCGCCTTGCCGCCCGTGGCCTTCCTGATCGGCTGGGGCACCGCGCAGGCAACGGTGCGCCGTTGGCTGCACCGGCTGCCCTGACCATCCCCCAGATGCGCCGTCTCCTCCTCACCCTGGTCGTCGTGGTGCTGGCCCTGGGCGCCGGCCTCGGCATCGCCTTCAGTGTCTTCCTGGAGCAGACCCGCGCCCTGCCGGTGGAACCGCTGCGTCCAGGGGCCGCCCCGGTGGGGGCGATCATCGTGCTCACCGGTGGCGCGGAACGGGTGGAAACGGCGCTGCGGCTTCTGGAAGCCGGGGCGGCGCCGGTGCTGTTCGTCTCCGGCGCGCATCGCAGCCTGACCCTGGCCGAACTCGCGCGCAGCCATGGGCGGGACGCGGCCGCGCTCACCGGGCGCGTCGTGCTCGGCCATGCCGCGGCGACGACGATCGGCAATGCCGCGGAAGCCGCGGCCTTCGCGCAGGCACGCGGCCTCACCACGCTGCGCCTGGTGACGGCGGGCTACCACATGCCGCGGGCGATGCTCGAACTCCGCCGCGCCCTGCCGGGGGTGACGCTACTGGCGCATCCCGTCCAACCCGCAGTATTGCGCCGGGACGATACCGCGGCGGAGGCGGAGGGCGGATTGCCGGCGCGCCGCCGCTGGACCCTGCTGCTGGGGGAATTCGTGAAATATGGGTCCGCGGCGGCTGGCATCACCCGCTTCGTACCGGCCAGGGAGTCCGCCCGACGATGATGAGCAAGCCGGTGATCTGGGTGCGTGCCCTGATCTTCAATTTTCTGTTCCTGGCCATCACCGTCTTCATGACGGTGTTGGGGATCCCGACCCTGTTCCTCGGCCGCCGTGCCTCGCTGCTCACCACCCGGGTGTGGTCCTGGCTGGTCATCAAGGCGCTGCGGATCGCCGTCGGCACCCGGGTTGAGGTGCGCGGCTGGGAAAACCTGCCCCCCGGCGGCGTGGTGATCGCGGCCAAGCACCAATCGGCCTTCGATACCGTGGTCTGGCTCGGCCTGCTCGCTCGCCCGGCCTATGTGATGAAGAAGGAATTGCTGCGCGTGCCGCTGTACGGCGAGTACGCGCGCATCGCGGGGATGATCCCGGTGGACCGCGCCGGCGGCGGTGCGGCGCTGAAGGCGATGCTGCGGGACGCCACCGCCGCGGTGGCGGAAGGCCGGCAGGTGGTGATCTTCCCCGAAGGCACGCGCACCGGCGTCGGCGAACGGGTGCCCTACCAGCCCGGCGTCGTCGCCATCGCCGCGGCGACCGGCGCGCCCGTGGTGCCGGTCGCGACCGATAGCGGCCGCTTCTGGGGCAGGCGGGCCTTCATGAAGTATCCCGGCGTGATCCGCATCTCCGTAATGCCCCCGCTGCCGCCGGGTCTAAGCCGCGCCAAGCTGATCGCAGCACTGGAGGAGACCATCGAGACCGAGACGGACCGGTTGATGGCGGAACCGATGGATGGATCTGTGGATAAATCTGTGGACTGAGCTTTCGCCAAGCGGACGAATGCGACAGGCCAAACCTCTGTAACCCGCTAATTTTGTGCGGCGCAGCATTGCTGGAAGGTGTATTTTCTATTGCGACCTTCCATCCAAGCCACTGATTTACCTGAAAATTTTCATCCGGCCGTCAAGGTATGCATGAGGCGTGGAAATCCCCCATTTATTCGCGCCCAGGTTGTATTTCTGCTCCCACAAGGTCGGTGGATCATTCGCGCGCACCCGGCCTGGAAGGCCGTGTCAACCCCGTCCGTCAGGCTTCCGGCAGCAGCGCGGCGATACGGTTGAGCCCGGCATCCCGCACCCCCATCGCGGCCAGATGGCTGATGGTGTTGAGCAGGTAGTCCCGGTTCGCCCCCATCTGGCCGACCCCGCGCGCGATGGTCGCCGCGGCCGCGGCCGGTGCAAGGGTGGGCACATAGAGCCGGCAATCCCGGTTGGCCACATAGGTTACCGCCGGCACCAGCTGCACGCCGCCATCTCGCCCGACCAGCCGCACCGGCAGGACCCGACGATGATACACGACCTCCGCCCCATCCGGCAGTTCCCGGTCATCGAGGTAGCGCAAGACCTCGGCCGCCGCCGCGCCCGGGACACGGAAGGCCACCCCCCGGCAGGCGCCGCCCCGATCCAGCCCGAGCACGAGCCCTGGCCGTTCCGGCGTACCGCGATAGCGATGCGACCAGAGGCAGAAGCGGCGATGAAAGCCCCGCAGCAGTGCCGGTTCCGCCCCCGCATGGTCGAACCCCGGCCGCCAGATCAGCGATCCGTAGCCGAACACCCACAGATGCCCACAAGGCGCGAGCGGTAGGGGCTCGGCGGCGCCGGGGGCGGCCGATGTGGAAAGGGGTCTCTGCACGGTGGGCTCGTGCCGGGCTATACAGGGGGATGGCCTGGAAATGAAGATACCGGTCTTCCGGTGGCGCCAGCTGGCGCCGGGCACCCGCATCGCGCTCGGCGTGGCGCTGGCGCTTGCGGCGCTGGGTGGCGGCCACGCGCTGTTGCTGCGTGGCATGGCCTCCCAGCTCGAACAGGGCTTCGCGGCCTGGGTGCATCTGCGCCGCGCCCAGGGCTGGCGGGTGGATCACGCCTCCCCGCAGCGCGGCGGCTGGCCGCTTTCCGCCAGCCTCACCCTGCCCAATCTGCGAATCGAGGGCGGCGAGGCCACCCTGCCCGGCGGCATGGCCCTGCAATCCGAGCGTGTCGTGCTGCGCGTGGTGCTGCCTCGGCTCGACAGGCTGCGGGTCGAAATGCCGGGCGCCCAGCGGTTGCGGATCGATGAGGTCGAATGGCGCTTCGCCGCCGATAGCCTGGTGGTCCTCGTCCCGCTCGAAGCCGGCACCCTGCCGCGGGAGGCGGAGGCGCTGGCCGAAAGGCTGCGCCTGTCCTCCCCCGCCGGGCCGATGCAGGTGGCCAATGCGCGGCTTGCCATCGAAAGCTCCTCCACCGCCACGGAATCGGAACCCGCGCTGTCCGTCACCTTCGCGGCCGAGGATATCGACCTGCCCGCCGCCCCGACCGGCCGCGCCGCCGCCTTCGGCCAGCGCATCGCCGCGGTGGAGGCGGAAGCCTCGGTCAGCGGGCCGGTGCCGCCGGGGCGCTATCCCGTGGTGCGGGCCGAGGCCTGGCGCGATGCGGGCGGCACGCTGGAACTGCGCTCCCTCACCCTGCGCTGGGGTCCGCTGGCGATGAATGCCGCCGCGACGCTGGCACTGGATGAGACGCTGCAACCCATGGGCGCCGGCACCTTGCGCGTGGCCGGCGCGGCGCAGGCGCTGGACGCCCTGGCCGAGGGCGGGCTCATCGGCCGCCGCGCCGCCGCCACCGCCCGCGCCGTGCTGCCGATGCTGAGCCGCCCCGGCGCCAATGGCGCGCCGGAGATCGAGGTGCCGCTGACGGTGGAAGACCGCACCATCGCCTTCGCCCGCATCCCCATCCTGCGCTTCCTGCCCTGGGTCTGGCCGAGCCCCGACCGCGAACGGTAGCCGGGGAAAGGGAGGCTGGGGCTACGCCTCCAGATACC
>CANJXD010000551.1 GCA_947478535.1 Acetobacteraceae bacterium | reverse complement strand
GGTGGGCACGCGGTATCTCTACGTCACGCCGCTGGCGGCCAACACGCCGCAATACGACACCGACAACAGCCTGCGCGCGCAGAACACCGCCAAGGCCTGGGCGAGCTTCAACGGAACGGCGCTGAACGATAGCTGGAACATCGCCAGCGTGACCGACCACGGCGTCGGTGACTTTACGCTGACCTTCACCGAGACGCAGCCGAGCGCCAACTACGTTGCACTGGGGGCGGCCAGTGCGCTTGCCACCGACGGCTTTGCGCTGATCCTGCAGCCGCGGGTCGATACCTCGCAGCGCAACGCCACTTCCTGCCGCTGGAACTGCGTCTACGACAATGGCGCCGGGACGCGGACGCTGGCGGATGCCACGTGGATGGACGTCATCTTTTTCGGAGATCCGTGATGCTGCGTATCATCTATCCCCAGCCCGGCGGGCCCATCGCCATCATCACGCCCGTGCAGGTCGAGGCGCAGGAGGGCGAGACGGCCGAGCGCGGCACCCGCGGAGCCGCATCACCGCACAGCCCTCACAACGCATGAACGGGCCGCAGTCAGGCGCCCTGTATGGGGCGCCTGACTGCCATCACCCGTGATGTAGTTTTGCTCCGGCGCGCCGATGCATTTTCGCTCCGGCGTTGACACAACGCGCACTCCTAGGGTCAAGTGGGATCCGGCAAGCAGGCGCCTCACCGGGGCTTTCACATCGATCAACCCGATGGACGACGCCAGGGCCGGCAAAAGCAAGAAACGACAGACGCCTCAGTTCCCGGCTCGTCATCACTACGACCAGGAGAACACCGACGTGGCACCTGCGCCTTCCCGGATCCGCCTGAGGTGTCTGCCACGCCGGTCGCTGTTTGCGGCCGTGGCCATGCTCACGCCCGGAATCCAGCCGGCCCTGGCGGCGGACCCGGCCTGGGCTCCCACGCGGCCGGTCAGGATCGTCGTCGGCGCGGCTGCGGGTGGCAGCACCGATATCGTCGCCCGTTTCGTCGCCGAACGCCTGACTGGCCCTCTCGGGCAGGCCGTCGTGGTGGAGAACCGGGCCGGGGCCTCGGGAGCGATCGCCGGGGAGTTCGTCACCCAGCAACCCGCCGATGGGCACGTCTTCATGGTTGCCACAGGCGGCACCCACGCCATCAATCCCGCCTTGCAGCCGAGCACTGCCTTCGAACCCGTGCGGGACAGCATCGGTGTCGCCGGCATCGGGCGGGTGAACCACATCGTCGTCGTCAATCCGCAACTGCCAGTGCGCTCGATCCCAGAACTCGTCGCCTATGCCCGCGCCAATCCGGGACGCGTGGCGTTCGGCTCCGCGGGTGTCGGCGGGCCCATCCACCTGGCCGGAGAGATGTTCCGCCTGCGCGCAGGGGCGGACATCACCCATGTGCCGTATCGCGGTTCCGGGCCGATGGTGGTGGACCTGATCGCGGGCAATATCCAACTCGCCTTCGACAACCTCCCTTCCTCCATCGGCGCGGCGCGCAGCGGGCAATTGCGGGCGCTGGCCGTCACCTCGGAGGAACGCTGGCCCGGCGTGCCGGAATTGCCCACCATGGCGGAAGCCGGCATGGCCGATTTCGTGGTGACCAGCTGGTTCGGCCTCGCGGCGCGGCGGGGAACGCCCAGCCCAGTGATCGACCGCATCAGCGCGGAGGTCGCAAAGGTGCTCGCGGACCCCGCAGCCGCCACCCGCATGGAACAGCTCGGCGCCCTGCCGATGCCGATGGAAGCCGAGGCCTTCAACCGCTTCATCACCGCGGAGCAGACCCGTTGGCGTACGGTCATCCAGCAGGGCGGAATCACCGCCAACTGACGATCACCCGTCTTGCCCACCAACGTATCGGGACACCGCCATGAAGCTGCGCCGTCTGTCATTCGCCATGGGCGCGGAGGTCTCGGGCATCGACATCTCTCGCCCGCTTTCGCCTTCGGCGGCCAGGGATATCCGGGACGCCTGGCTGGAGAACCAGATCCTGCTGTTCCGGGACCTGTCGCTGACGGCCGAGCAGCATATCGCCTTCTCTCGCAGCCTGGGGGAGCTGGAACTGCACCCCATCGACGCCTATCGCACGGAGAGCCATCCGGAGATCATCCGCGTCACCAATATCGCCAGCAACGGCACGCCCTCCCTGACCCGGCGCGAGGGCCGGCAGTGGCACACCGATGGCATCTTCACGACCAGGCCGCCGACGGGATCGCTGCTCTACTGCCATCAGGTGCCGGACCTCGCGGGCGATACGATGTTCGCCAACATGTACCTCGCCTATGACGAGCTCTCGCCATCCCTCAAGTCGCGGCTGGAGGGGCTGGAGGCGGTGCATCTGGTCTTCGCCAGCTTCTCGAGCGCCAATCTGCTAAGCAAGGATCCCGCCTTCATCGCGGCGCAGCGGAAGAAGACGCCGGCGGTGGCCCAGCCGCTGATCCGCGTGCACCCCGAGACCGGACGCAAGGCGCTGTACTACTCGAAGAGCGCGCTGTTCATCGTCGGCTGGACGGATGAGGAGAGCAAGCCGCTGCTGGACTTCCTGTTCCAGCACGCGACGATGCCCGAATTCACCTATCGGCATCGCTGGCGGCCCGGCGACATGATCCTGTGGGATAATCGCTGCGCCCTGCACAAGGCGCTTGGCGACCTGACGGATGATCAGCCCCGGCTGATGACCCGCACGACGCTGGTGGGGGATCCCTGCGGCTATCTGTACCAGGATGCGGTGCGGCCGGGCTGACCTGGCTCAACCCTCCCGCAGCGCCTTCAACCCGCCGGTGATGACCGGGACGATGTGGTAGCAGAGGATCGGGTAGCCATCGGCGATCCGCTCCCTCGCCTCGGTGGGGGAGGAGGCGGTGCTCGCCAGCGGCGTGCTCGTGGCCCGGGCCCGGAGCGCAACATCCCGCATCGCCTCGCGCACCTCGGGATGGCCTGGCTCGCCGAGATGCCCGAGCGACGCGGCGAGGTCGTTCGGCCCGACGAAGACGGCATCGACGCCCGGAACGGCGGCGATGGCCGCGGCCTCCGGCAGCGCTTCCCGGTCCTCGATCATCGGCAACACCGCGATCCGGTCGCCGATGCCGGTGAGGTATTCCTTGCGATCCCCAATGCCGTAGCGCGCAGCCCGGCTCAGCGTCGCGACGCCGCGCCGCCCCGCCGGGGGGAAACGGCAGGACGCCGCGATCTCCCGCGCCATGGCGCCGCTGGTCACGTGGGGAACCATGATGCCGCCCGCCCCGGCATCGAGGGCACGCAGGATCTCCCAGGGCTCGCCATTCGGCACGCGGACGATGGTCTCGAGCCCCGAGGCGGTGGCGGCTCGCATCAGGTGCTCGAGCATGTCGTACCCGGCCGGGCCGTGCTCCATGTCGAGGATCACGAAGTCGAAGCCGGCATGGCCGATCATCTCGACCAGCGCCGGCGCGCTTAACGGGAAGAAGAAGCCGTGCAGCGGCTTCGTGGCGCTCTCTCGCAGGCGCTGGCGAAGGGAGGGGCGGTCATGCATCGGGGTGGCCTTCGGTGCCATGCTGGCCAGCATGATGGCGGTGCAGGCGGCCGCCGTCACGCCGCGAATGCATCGCCACCGTTCGGAACAGTGTCCGGCTTCAGTACCTCAATCGGCGCCGGCCAAAGTTGGTTGAGCGCCCGAGCGGACGCCGTGGCGAATGCCGCGAAGCCAAGGGCCGCGGCGGAGGCCCGCCCGGCTTAAAAGGGGATGAAGTTAAGCCTTGGTCCGTGTGGAATGAATCCCAGTTGGTGCACCGCCATCGATCTGCCCCTCGTGGAGCGTCTCCGGCGGTCCCCGCGCTTTCGGGTCCGGGTCCCCAAGGAAATCGACATTCCGATAGCAGCATTACCAAAAGGTGGCGCCGGCGGCGGCACTGCCGTTCGTATGTCAGCCCCCGGGGCCGTCCCTCATGACGTATCCCATCAGGTCGCCCACGTTGCGCTCTAAATCCCGAATGATGTCCTTGACGACGT
>CANJXD010000550.1 GCA_947478535.1 Acetobacteraceae bacterium | reverse complement strand
TCGCCGCCTCATCACCTGCGAAGGACAGCTTAGTGACGGCAACTTCCCGCCGATGGTCGAGCATCTCCAGAAACACCGGGTGCTGCACAAAGTCGAAATAGATCAGTCTCCAGTTCGGCGGCATGGTGCGGCTCATATGTTCCTCCGGCCACATGGACAGTCCGCGGCGGCGCATCCTATGGTGCCGGTCGCTGAGTGGGCAACCCGGGGGAACACTATGCGACGCAGAGAACTGGCGGGCACAGCACTCGCTGCAATCATCGCAACACCGGCACTTGCGCAAAGCTTCCCATCACGGCCGGTCCGTATGATCGTGCCATTCGCACCCGGCGGCGCCACTGACATCGTGGCTCGGCTGATCGGTGAGCAGCTTTCGCGCCGCATTGGCCAGCCCGTGGTGGTCGAGAACCGCGCGGGTGCGGGCGGTATCGTCGGCTCCGACCTTGTCGCCAAGGCACCGGCGGATGGGTACACGTTGATCGTCTCAAACATCGCCGCGCATGGCGCCGGCCCCGCGATTACGCGGAGCATGCCGTATGACCCGGACCGCGATTTCACGCACATCGCGCTGATCGGCACCGTTGCCAATGCGCTGGTCGTGAATCCAAACCTCCCGGTCCGGACTCTGCCTGAGTTCCTCGAACATGTGCGCCGCAATCCTGGGCTGTTCTATGGCTCTGGCGGCCGCGGCACCTCGGCGCATCTCTCCGGCGAGTTGCTGAAGGCCATGACCGGCCTCGACATTGCGCATGTTCCCTATCGCGGTGCGGCGCCAGCCATGGCTGACCTGATCGGCGGACAGATCCCCGCGGTCTTCGATGCCATCGGTTCGATTGCACCGGCGGTGCGCGCTGGCCAACTGCGGATGCTGGCGGTCACTAGCCCGGATCGGTCCCCAGCGATGCCGGAGGTACCGACGATGGCCGAGGCCGGTGTTCCCGGCTATGAGGCCACGTCCTGGTTCGGCTTCTCCGGCCCGGCGCGGCTTCCGCCGCCGATCGTCGAACGGCTTTCGCGTGAGCTTTCTCTGGCAATGCAGGAGCCATTGGTGGCGCAGCAGCTTGCGGAGCTTGGCTTCGTGCGTCGCGCGTTCACGCCTGCCGAATACCAGGCCTTCGTGCGCGCTGAGCTGACGAAATGGGCGGATGTCGTGCAGCGCGCCGGGATACAGCCGGAATGAGCGAAGCCACCGCAACCTCGGACCCGCGCTTCAGCGCGGTGGAGCGCAGCGCGATAGCGGCCGCCGTCTCCAAAATGATTGCCGGGTCCGCCGCACAGCGCGCAGAGCGCCGCTTCGAGGATGATGCGGCGACCTTCCATGCCCTATTAATGGCGGCGACCGAGCATCGATGAGCGTCGCCGCACCATTCATGGACCTCACAGAGGCTGCGGAGGCACTCACCGAAAGGCGGATCTCCGCCCGCGAACTGACGCGTATCCATCTCGACCTGGCCGCGGAGATCGATCCACAGTTGAACGCCTTCGTGGCCCTGGAGCCTGAATCGGCGCTGGCTGCGGCGGAAGCCTCCGATGCGCGTCGCGCCCGCGGCGCCACGGCGGGCGTGCTGGACGGCGTGCCGTTTGGCTACAAGGATCTGTTCTACCGCGCGGGCCGAGTCTGCGGCTGCGGGTCGCGCATCCGCGCAAACTGGGTGCCGGATACCACCGCCACTGTCGTAACGCGGTTGGAAGCGCAGGGCGTTGTGCCAATGGGCCGCCTGCACATGACCGAATTTGCAGCGGGACCCACCGGGCTAAACGAACACCTCGGGCCCTGCCGCAATCCGTGGGATACGACGCGGATCCCTGGTGGCTCCTCCTCGGGTGCCGGCGCCGCATTGGCGGCACGGCTGATCCTCGGCGCACTTGGTTCCGACACCGGCGGATCGGTTCGGCTGCCAGCGGCGATGTGTGGTGTCAGCGCGCTGTATCCGACGCGGGGCCGTATCAGCCGCGCCGGCGTGGCGCCGCTCGCACCCAGCATGGACACGGCCGGGCCGATGGCGACCTCCGTGCGTGACCTGGTGCCGATGTTCGCCGCTATGGCGGGCCCGGACGAGGCGGATGGCTGGACGCTTCCTCGCAGTGCGGCACGGCCGCTGCCGGTGGCAAGCTTCCGTGGCCTGCGCGTCGGAATCGCCACCAACCCCTGGGCACCCGGTCCGAGCCCCGCAATGCAGGTGGCGCTCGATGTGGCGTGGGACACCATGCGCGCCGCGGGTGCGACAATCGTGCCTCTGGTGGTGCCGTTGATGGCCGAAGCGCTTTCGCTCGGCGCCGCCATCACGCGGTCAGAGATGGCTTCGGCGCATGCGCGCTGGTTTGCCGACGATCCGGGCGCCTATGGCCGCATCCTGCGCTTCCGCCTCGGCGTCGGCATGCAGGTGCCGGCGGTCCAGTACATCGACGCACAGAGCCTGCGAGGTCGAATTACAGCCCGTTTCGTGACGGAGGTGTTCGAGCGGGTGGACGTGCTCGCACTGCCGGGCTTCGGAGGGGCCGCTCCGACGATAGCCGATCTGGAGCCCACCGAGGGAAATGTCGAGACCGTGTGGGCGGCGATAGGCGACTGGACGCGGCCATTCAATTATCTGGGCACGCCGGCTTTGTCGTTGCCCTGCGGGTTCGAGGCCGGTTTGCCGCTGGGCCTACAGTTGGTCGGCCGTCACTTTGATGATGAGCGCCTTTTGGCGCTAGGTATCCAATGGCAGCTGATGACTGACTGGCATCGGAAGGCGCCGCCCATTTTTTAGCCCGAGAAGTTCATCACGGCTTTGCGCTTCTGAATCGGGTGCTTGTGCCGGCACGGCATGGTTTCGGATGCGTGCGGTCCCGTTGCCAGCGGTGAGGCCTGCGTCGGAGGGGCAGACGCCCCAGCGCAAGCCGCAGGATGGCCGGGTCGGGTTAGTCGCTGGGGAGATGTACTAGCCCTGATTATTCACGACGCCCACGGCGTCGTCATTTCGCCGGTGAGCCACTCGCCTATCGGTTGTGGTCACGCGCGCTGTCCTTCCGGCGCGGGCGTCGGTTCGATGGTGCGTATTGTGGGGTTTGAGATTGCGGTGGAAGGGCTCGACCGGGGCGACACCGCCCCGTGGTTCAAATGACCAGGCGCGGCAGGCGGTCCAGCACAAGCCGCAGGATGGCCTCGTCAGGACAGGCGCTGGGAAGGTGGACCATTACCTTGGTTTTCCACTCGACCACGCGGGCGGCGATCATCAGCATCCGGAAGCGCAGGATGTCGGCCACGCTGTGGATGATACGCTCTGGCGCGCGCGGATCGGCGACGCAGGCGGCCAAGCGGTTGGCGATGTCCAGGCGGGTTTCGATCTCGCGCAGCGCCAGTATGCCGCCGTCCGATGACAACTGGCCGCCGTCGAAGCGGGCGATGATGGGCTTGCCGCAGACCGGTGACAGGCCGGGCAATGCGAGGGTAGATTCAACTCTGGCAGGCATGGCGTCCAAAATCGATAGGGTTGAGGTCTCGCAACCGAATCCTATGGCCGATCAAGGAGTTGCGCCATGTCCGCTAACCTTGGTGAATAATCCGGGCTAGGTTCCAGCGCGCGCCTCATCCATCGGCCTCAACGGCGTTTGCAGCGCCAAGTACAAAGTAGAGCAGCCTGTGCCTCAGTGCTGGGGCTTGCTGCCTGCGACAACTGCCCACGGGAAACGCCAGGCGCGCCCAGACGTCGCAAGCGCGCCCTGCATCTCCTCGAACGGCGCGATCTCGATGTCCCGGAATCCAATGCGCTGCATCACGTCACCAATGCCCATCCTCGCTAGAGGTTCCATGAAGGGCTCGTTGTTGCGTCGGCCATGGCCATAATGGAGATAGGTCTGGAACTCGTCGTCTGGGGGCAGGAAGTCGAGATGGATCATCAGCCCGCCGGGCTCGAGCAAGCGCCACGCTTCCTGAAGCATCTGCTCAATGACGGGCGGTGGCATCTCATGCAGCAGCATCGTCGAGGTGACG
>CANJXD010000549.1 GCA_947478535.1 Acetobacteraceae bacterium | reverse complement strand
GACGCCTGTCTTCGATGAGGATGGCAGCAGCGACACGGCGCGGGTGGAAGCCCTGCTGCGCGCGCGCTTCGCGCAGGCACGGCCGGATGCGGTGTTCACCTGCGGGTCGAACCGGCTGTTTCTCCTGCTGCAGCGTCTCGCGGCGGAATTCGCCATTCCCGGGCAGATCGCGCTGGAACAGCAGATGGGCTGCGGGCTCGGCATGTGCTTCTGCTGCGTCCGCCAGATCCGCGACGAGGACGGCAAGGTGCAGAACCTGCGCGTCTGCACGGAAGGCCCGGTCTTCGATCTTCAGGTGGCGCTGGCGTGGTAGATCTCGCGACGCGCATCGGCACGCTCTCACTGGCCAATCCGGTGATGCCGGCCTCCGGCACCTTCGGCCCCGAACTCGCGCAGGTCTTCGACCTCGACGCGCTCGGTGCGCTGGTGACGAAATCCGTCACGCCGGAAGCGCGCAGCGGCAACCCCTTGCCCCGGCTGTGCGAGACGGAGGCGGGGATCCTCAATTCGATCGGCATCCCTGGGAAGGGCCTGGACCATTTCATCGACCACGCCATGCCGGAATGGCGACGGTTCCGCCCGCCGCTGGTCGTCTCGCTGTCCGCCGATACCGTGGCCGGCTTCGCCCGCGCCGCCGCCAGGCTCGCCGCCACGCCCGGCATCGCCGCCATCGAGGCCAATATCTCCTGCCCCAATCTTGAGGAAGATGGCCGCGCCTTCGCCATGCATCCCGCGACGGCGGCCGCGGCCATCGCCGCGATGCGCCGCAGCTGCGCGCTGCCGCTCTGGGCGAAGCTGTCGCCGAATACCGGGGATATTGCGGCGGTGGCGCGGGCGGTGGAGGAGGCGGGGGCGGATGCTTTGGTCGTCGCCAATACCATCCTCGGCCTCGCCATCGATATCGACCGTATGGCGCCAAAGCTGGGCGCGGGGATGGGCGGGTTTTCCGGCCCGGCCTTCAAGCCCATCGCGCTGCGCCTGGTGTGGCAATGCGCGCAGGCCGTGCGCATTCCCGTCATCGGCGTCGGTGGCATCGCGACGGCGGAGGATGCGGTGGAATTCCTGATGGCCGGCGCCACCGCCATCCAGGTCGGCACGGCGAGCTTCGTCAGCCCCACCGCCATGCCCGGCATCCTCCAGGGCCTGCGGGACTTCTGCGCCCGCCGCGGCTTTGCCCGCGTGGCGGACCTCACCGGCCTGGCGCTGCCGGGGCGGCGTGGCTTGACAGCGATACCGGGCTGACGCTGATAACCCTTAGCCTACGAAGGGAATTGTCGATGCTGCGCCAGGAGCAGAACGAGCTCGTCACCCGGACCGGCCCCGGCACGCCGATGGGCCAGATGTTCCGCTCCTATTGGATTCCGGCCCTGCTGGCGGAGGAACTGCCAGAGGATGGCTGCCCGCCCGTCCGCGTGAAGCTGCTGTCCGAACGCCTGCTCGCCATCCGGGACAGTGAGGGCCGCTACGGCCTCATCGACGAATTCTGTGCCCATCGTGGCGTCTCGCTCTGGTTCGGCCGGAACGAGGATGGCGGCATCCGGTGCCCCTATCACGGCTGGAAATACGACGTGACCGGGCAATGCGTCGAAGTCCCCTCGGAGCCGGCTGAAAACGGCTTCTGCAGCAAGATCAAGCTGGCGGGCTACAAACTGACGAAAATCGGCGACATCCTCTGGGCCTATATGGGACCGGCGGAGAGCGAGCCGCCGTTGCCGGAATGGGAATTCGCCAAGGTTGCTGCCCCGCAGACCTTCACCTCCAAGCGCCTGCAGGAATGCAACTGGCTGCAGGCGATGGAAGGCGGCATCGATTCATCGCATGTCTCCTGGCTGCATCGCGGTGCGCTGAACTCCGACCCGCTGTTCAAGGGCGCCAAGGGCAACCAGTACAACCTCAGCGACGCCAAGCCGGTCTTCGAGGTCGTGGAAGCCCCGGGCGGCCTCTACATCGGCGCCCGCCGCAATGCCGAGGACGGAAAGTATTACTGGCGCATCACGCCCTGGGTGATGCCGAGCTTCACCATGGTGCCGCCGCGCGGAGACCACCCCGTGCACGGGCATTTCTGGATCCCCATCGACGACGAGAATTGCTGGGCCTGGTCCTTCGACTACCACCCCACCCGCGCGCTGACGGACAGGGAACGCCAGGCGATGATCGACGGCCACGGCATCCACGTGACCTACATCCCCGGCACCTATCGCCCCGCCGCGAACAAGGACAATGACTACCTCATCGACCGTGAGGCTCAGAGGCTGGGGAAAACCTATTCCGGTGTCGCGGGCATCGCCATGCAGGATGCGTCCTTGCAGGAAAGCATGGGCCCCATCGTCGATCGGACGAAGGAAAATCTGGTCTCCACCGACAACGGCATCATCATGGCCCGCCACCGGCTGATCCGCGCGGCGCGGGCGCTGGCGGAAAAGGGCGTGCTGCCGCCGGGGCGCGATGCCGGGCATCAGCGCGTGCGCTCCGCCGCCGTCATCCTGCCGCCGGACCAGGCGTTTCGGGACGCCGCCGCGGAGGACCTCAGGGTGCGCGAAGGCGTGAAGCAGTCCTCCGTCTGATGCCCTCGGAATCCGCCCGCGCGACCACGGCGGCGGAGGCGCGCTATCGCCTCGCCGCGCCGAATTCGCGCCCCCGCACCGTGGCGGTGGTGCCGCTGGATGCGGCGGCCGGCGCCAGCATCGCCGCCATCAGCGATCGCGGCTGGCAGCGCGCGCTGTTCGTGCCTTTGGCGGAGGGCAATGACTGGCTGGCGGTGCTGCCGGCCCGGACCCGCGCGCTGGTGGATGCGATCGAGGCCGCCAACCTTGTCGTGCTGTTGGCCACCGCCGGCGCCGATGCCCGCGCGGCGGGGATGGTGGCGGACCTGGCCGCGGCGCGCGGGCGGATGATCGCCGCCGTGCTGATCGATGGCGGGGATGCCGATGCGCCCGCGCTGGAAGCGAGCCTCGCCGCGCTGCGCCCGCATGCGGGGATGCTGGTGCTGGCGGAAGGGGAGGACTACCTCGCCGCGATGCTGGAGGCGCTGCGGGCATGACCGCGCCGATTGTCGTGGTGGGTGGCGGCCAGGCCGGCGGCCGCTTCGCCGAAGCGCTGCGCAAGGGCGGCAGCACGGCCCGCATCATCCTGCTCGCGGCGGAACCGGAAGCCCCCTACGAACGCCCGCCCTTGTCGAAGGAGGTGCTGGCCGGCAAGGCCGCGCCGGAGACGACGCGCCTGCCCGTCGATTGGGCCGCGCTCGGCATCGAGCTGCGCCTCGGCGTGCGTGCCCTGTCCATCGACCGCGCCGCGCGGCGTGTGGAGACGACCGATGGCGCGCTGGACTATGCGACGCTGGTGCTCGCCACCGGCACGCGCGCGCGATTGCTGCCCGCGACGGGGGATGCACCGGTCTTCGCGCTGCGGACGCTGGCGGATACCGCGGCCTTGCGCGCCGTCATCCGCCCCGGCGCGCGGCTGCTGCTGGCAGGCGGCGGCGTGATCGGGCTCGAGGTCGCGGCGACGGCGGCGGCACTCGGCGCCCGGCCCATCGTGCTGGAAGCCGCGCCGCGCCTGCTGTCCCGCGGCGTGCCGGCCTTTTTCGCGGATCGCCTGCTGGCGCTGCACCGGGAACGCGGCGTCGAGATCCGCCTCGGCGCCGGCCTTGCCAGCGCCATGCGTGACGGCGCGGGCGTGCGGGCCATGCTGACCGATGGCACGCGCCTCGATGCCGATGTCCTGTTGCTCGGCATCGGCGCGGTGCCGGAGGATGCGCTGGCGCGGGAAGCGGGGCTCGCGGTGGAGGACGGCATCCTCGTCGATGGCCATGCCCGCAGCGTGACGGACCCGGCGATCCTCGCCATCGGCGATGTCGCGCGGCACCCCTTGCCACGCTTCGGTGTGACGTTGCGCCAGGAAAGCTGGCGCCATGCGGAAGCCCATGCCCGCGCCGCCGCCGCCGCGCTGCTGGACCCCGCGGCGCCGGCGTATGACG
>CANJXD010000548.1 GCA_947478535.1 Acetobacteraceae bacterium | reverse complement strand
GCCGCCGACCAGCAACGCCTCCATCCGCGCGCTGGCGGACCAGGCGAGCAGCGCGCGGCGCGGGTCGCGCAGCGGCGCCAACTGCGGATGCGTCATGTCGAACACCGTCAGGTCGGCGGCCGCGCCGACCCGAATCGCGCCGAGGTCGTCGCGGCCCAGCACGCGCGCGGCATCGCGCGTGACGCTGCCGAGCAGCGCGCTCGCGGTCACCGAACCCGGGTCGCCGGCCTCGAGCCGCGAGACCATCGCGGCCATGGCGATGTCGCCGAGCAGGTCGCCGCCATAGCCGTCCGTTGCCACGCAGACATCCAGCCCATGCCGCTTGAAGCGCGAATACGCAGCGACGATGCCTTCGCGGGCGAAGGCGCGCGGGCAGTTCATCACCGCCACGCCACGCGCCGCGAGCAGGTCGAGATCGGCATCGCTGCACGCCACGCAATGCGCGGCCAACGTGCCCGGCGCCAGCACCCCGGCGCGGTCGAGATACTCGGCGGGTGAGCAGCCGTGGCGCGCCTGGATCGTCGCGACCTCGTCCGGGCTCTGCGCGACGTGGATGGTGAAGGGAACGCCCAATTCGCGCGCGCGGGAAAAACAGGCGCGCAGCAGGGCGGGGTCGCAGGTGTCGGTGGCGTGCGGGCTCATCGCGACCCGGATGCGCCCCTCCGCCGCGCCGTCCCAGCGCGCGTGCAGCGCGTTCCACTCGGCCATCGCCGCAGCCGTGTCCTCGGTGCCGGCGCCGTAATCCACGCTGCCATCAGGGCGGAACACCGGATCGAGGTTGGAGAAGATGTAGGGCGCGCCCCAGTAGCGCAGGCCAAATTCTTCCGCCGCCTCGAACATCTCGGCCAGGACCGGCCGGAACGGCTCCATCGCCGCGCTGCAGCCGCCCTTCACAAGTTGCAGCATGCCGAGCCGCGCCATCGCCAGGCGTTCCCCATGCGAGAGCAGCGTGCCGGCGCGCAGCGTCAGCGGCATCAGCACCTGGTAGACGATCTTGGCCACCGATCCCGCGCCGCCCGGATCCTCGCCGCGGGCGCGTGCGATCATCTCGCTGACGCTGTGGTGATGCAGGTTCAGCAGGCCCGGCAGCACGAAGCGGCCGGGCGAGTCGAGCACGATGTCCGCAGCCGGACGTCCCGCGGCGATCGCTGCGATGTGCCCGCCCTCGACCAGCACCCAGCGATCAGCGAGCACCACCTGCGCGCCGTCCTGCTCGGCCAGCACATGGCTGCCGAAGATTGCGATGCGCGTCATGTCGCAAGCCGCGCCGCGACGGCGCGATAGGCTTGCGCCGCGGTGAGAAGGTCCGCCACGCGCACGCTTTCCTCATCGGTGTGGAACATGGTGGGATCGCCAGGTCCCCACATCACGCCCTTGATGCCGCGCACCTCGAGATAGCCGGCATCCAGCGCGCCGTCCGAATGATAGGTGCCCGGCGGCGGCAGGCCGGCATCGGCCATGGCGGACTCGATCAGCCGCACGAAGGGCGCGTCGGCCTCGATGCGGCAGCCATGCATGAAGGGGCCGCGTTCGAGCGTCATCCCCAGCGGCGAGGGCAGCGTGAACTGCCCGCGCAGGCCGGCGAGTACCGTCTCGGGGTCCTCGCCGGGCAGCAGGCGGCGGTCGAAGGTCAGGCGCGCCTCGCCCTGCAGCGTGTGCGTGGCCTCCGGCCAGGTGCGGATCGCGGTGCAGGTCAGTGTCGCCGGGCCGAGATGCGGGTCGCGGCCGAGCGTGGCGTTGAGCGCCTCGGCCTGCTCCAGCGCAAGGCGCACGCCGCGCGTCGCGTCCACGCCGCGCCAGGGCGTGCTGCTGTGGCAAGCGGCGCCGGTGATCGTCATGAGCAGGTCGAGCCGCCCGCGATTGCCGAGCGATATCTTCCCGCCTGTTCCGATCGCGACAATGCCGTGCTCCGGCGTGCTGCCCAATGCGGCGAGCGCGGTGGCGATCGCGTCATGCCGCCCGGTCTCGCCTGCCGTCAGCAGCAGCCAGGCGATGCGCCGCTTCAGCGAGCCGGAGTGTGCGAGGTCGACAAACGCGGCCAGTGTCGCGACCAGTGACGCCTTCTGCTCGCTGACGCCTCGGCCGCGAATCTGCGCGTGAGCGCCACTGCCGAGCAGTTCGCCGGCAAAGGGATCGCGCATCGTCGCCCGCGGATGCGTCATGGCATAGGCGAAGAAGGCCAACGCCGGCGCGCCCTCCGGCCCGGCCTCGGCAATCAGATTGCCCATGCCGTCGCGGCGTATCGCCACGGGCGCGCCGTCCAGCAGCGGCGCGACGCCCTCGACGAAGGCCAGGATGCCGGGATCGGCTTCCAGCAGCGCGGTCTGCTCGGCGGGGATGCGCGCGACGCGGCGCGCCCACGCCACCAGCGTTGCTGCGTCCATGGTCATGACTCCTCCCGCCTTGGCGCCAGCCTGCCGAGGCGCGCTTGAAGCAGGCGCTGCACCGCTTGGCGGTCCGGCTTGCCGGCGCTGGTCGGCGGCAATTCCTGCACGATCACCACGGCGCGCGGGATGGTGTGCGTCGGGCCGTCCGCCGCGCAGGAATCCTGGATCGACGCGGGATCGGGCGCGGTGCCGCTGCGTGCCAGCACGGCGGCGACCGGCGCCGTCCCCTTCGTCGCATGCGCCAGCGGCACCACCACCGCGTCGTCCACCTGCGGATGGCCGATCAGCCGGTTCTCTACCCCCTTCGGATAGGCGTTCTCGCCGCCGCCGCCGACCATGTCGTCGCTGCGGCCGAGGAAATAGAAAAAGCCGCCGGCCTCCCGGCGGAACAAATCGCCGGTGCAGAGCCAGGCATCCTTGAGGCGCTGCGCAGTCAACTTGGGCCGGTTGACGTATTCCTTGAGCACATAGGGGCAGCGCACCCGGAGCTCGGCTTCCGTCTCGCTTTCGGCGCCGCCCGGGCCGAGCAGCTTCACCTTGGTCTCTTGCCGCACCACGCCGACGCTGCCGCGAGGCACATGGTGGCCATCGAGCGGCGCGCGCGGCATACTGCCGCCTTCAGTCAGCCCGTAGCTGTCCTTCATCGCGACGCCGGGGAACAGCGGCGGTTTGCGGTCCAGCAACGCCAGCCGCACGGCGGAGGAACCCATCCACAGGAGCTCCAAAGACGAAAAATCCAGACCACGGATCAGCGCCGCGTGGCACGTGATCTCGGCATACATCGCCGGCACGCCGCCCGCGCCGGTGACGCGATGCTCTGACACCGCGCGCAGGAAGGACGCGGCCTCGAAGGCGAGGCATGATCACCACGGCGGCGCCAGCCTGTCAAACAGCGCCCAGTATCTTCCGATAACAGAGAGATGGCCCGGGAATGCCGGGCATACCGATGAGTGGATTTCCTGCCTGACAGCGGCGACGATGCCGCGCCCGGTCAACTCTGCCTGCAACTCGGCCAGGGTGATGCCCGGTTTCGCCACTGTCTGCTCACGCAACAGAGTCTCGTGGTCGGCCAATAGCGGTTTGCGGTATCCGCCGATCTTGGCCGGCGCAGTACTGTCCGTCGCGCACCCGCCGCATCAGATTGATCGCCGCAGAGGGGCTCAACTCGAATCGCCGCGCCGCCTCCCGCGCCGAGTTGCCCGCCTCACCCGCCCGAACCAGCCGGCGTCGAAGGTCCGCAGACAGGGGTGCCGTCATCATCGCCTCGACGCTGCTTCACAAGCGTCGAATCAGAACCCGCGATTCCTTACAACACCAAAGTGCTCTTGGCTTTGGGCATGGGCCTGGCGGCCGGAATCCGACTTCAGCCGGAACACGCCGCGCAGGTCATCAGCCCACGTCGGTCTCGCCCAGCCTCGACCGCATAGCCGCAGCGCCGACAGTTTGCCCTGTCGTCTTCCGGGTTGAACGGATCGGCGACGGGCCGCGCCTTCTGCCTCGTGCTGCTGCGAGCCGATCGTGCCTTCGTCTCATCATCCGGGCCAGCCTGCACTTCAACGGGCGCAGGCGCGGGCGGAGGGATCGCTACTG
>CANJXD010000547.1 GCA_947478535.1 Acetobacteraceae bacterium | reverse complement strand
CCGTCGCCGGGATCCCTGTGGTCAGCGCCGCGGATTCGATCAGGCGCTCCATGAAGTAGTTGCCCTCGGGGCGCCCTGCGCCGCGATAGGCAGACACGGGTGTGGTGTTGGTCACCATGCAGCGGGTGGAGACTTCGATCAGCGGCGTCCGATAGTTTGATTGGACGTTCTTGAAGAAGTTCGCCGTGCCCATCAGCGGCCCAACCGGCGACAGAAAGGCGCCCATATTGGCGAAAGAGGTCAGTCTCACTGCCAGGAACCGGCCCTCGGCATCCAAAGCGAGTTCAGCATCGACCTCGTGGTCTCGGCCATGCTGGTCCGACAGGAAGCTGCTCGTCCGATCATCAGTCCACTTCACCGGGCGGCCGAGCGCCTTCGCGGCGTGCAGCAGGCAGACGTATTCGGGATAGACATTTGCCTTCATCCCAAAGCTGCCGCCGACATTGCCGGTAAGCACCCGAACCTGCGCCACTGGCACCTGCAGGATTTCATTCGCGAGTTGCGCACGCAGGCCGAAAACACCCTGGCAGCCAACGCGCAGGACGTGGCGGCCATCCTCGAAGCTACCGATCGCACTCCGCGGCTCCATCGCGCAGACGACAATGCGATTATTGAGGATCGGGAGGCGGACGAGATGCGCGGCGGATTGGAAGGCGGCATCCACCTTCGCCGTATCGCCCTGGTGAAAGTCCAGCACCACATTGCCAGGGATGCCGTCATACAGTTGCGGTGCGGCGGGGTCTGCCGCAGCGGCGGCATCCGTGACCGCCGGCAGTGTCTCGACGTCAAGCTCCACCGCTTCGGCCGCATCGCGCGCTTCCGCACGGGTGACAGCGACCACGAAGGCGACGGGGTCGCCGACGTAGCGCACCCGATCCGTCGCCAGAGGGTGGCGCTGCGTCGTGCGGATCGGCGTGCCGTCCCGGTTCTTCAGCGGCATGCCGCACTTCATGGTGCCGTAGCCGGCAGCCTCCATGTCCGCACCCGTCCAGACGCCCAGGACGCCAGGCATCGCCCGGGCTGCCTCGGTCCCGACTCCGCGGAGCACGCCATGCGCATAGGGGCTACGCACCATCACGCACCAGACCTGGTCGGGCAGGCAGATATCGTCGGTGTACTGGCCGCGTCCGGTCAGCAGGATCGGGTCCTCCGCCCTTGGGACAGGTTGGCCGATGCCGAATTTCAGGCGCGTGGGGTCGACGACATGGGTATCGGGCATGAATTCCTCGCAGACGCGTCCGTGGTATTTAGGGTCTTAAGGCGCCCCGGAAAGGGCAGGAAGAGGCAGCATCAGCCAAGCCCATCCCGCCCCACCCGCAGGAGCCACGCCGCATAGTCGTCATAGGCCCCGACAGCCGAATACTGCGGTCGCCAACCGAGACCGGCCGCCCGGCCGATGGCCATGACGCCGCGCGGTTTAGTTTCGCTGAATGTGACGCTGGGTCGCTCGCCGGCGGTCGCATGACGCCACCGAAAACCTGGCATGGCTGCGGCCAACGTCTCGCAGCACGCATCGATATGGGGCGACCAATCTTGGCCGGAAGCGATGTTGAACACGCGCTCGGCGGGCGCCTTCGCGTCAAGCAGCGTCAGCAAGCCCATCGCCAGGTCGCGCACATAAACCCAATCATAGGCAGGCGGCGGCGATGGCGGTAGGACGGCCTCCTCACCCGCCAAGGCATGCCGGGCTATGGACAGGTGCGGGCTGAGAGTATCGCGAACGCCCGTGTCCCTTTCCCAAGGGCCGAACGTTGCGCCAATTCGAGCGACCACCGCATCAAGGCCCCAGAGCGCGCACAGGCGCAGGCCGGCACGCTCCACCGCATACTTCGTTGTGCCATAGAGGCTGATGGGTACGCAGGGCGTGCCAGCTTCATCGAGCAGGGAATGCGTATAGGCGGATTCGCCGTAGACAGCCCCCGACGCCGGAAGCACGACCCGCCGAAGCCCCCCCGCATCGCGTGCCGCTTCCAGTGTCGCGATCAAGCCAAGCAGATTGGTTTCGATGACAGCCGAGGCTTGCGTTGCCTCCCGCCCCGGACCCGCGGTGATGGCCGCGAACGGGAACAGTCGGTCGATCGAGCGCGTGGTGAAAATACGGCGCAGCGCGGCCCTGTCGCACACATCGCCCGCAAGCACCTCCAGCTGCCCCGGCAGGTGGCGGAACACCTGCTCCGCCGCCACGGGCAAGGCTTTCTCACGCCCGAAAACGATGACGTGTTCCCCACGCGCCAGAAGCGCCTCGACGATGTTGAGGCCGACAAAGCCGGCTCCGCCGGTAACGAGGATGGCGCCCATGATCGTCCTCAATTCCCAAAGTGGGACTGGATATCCCCTTCGGCTGACGCCAGAAAGCCCGCATGAACCTGCTTCACGAGCCGCAAGCGCCCCACTTCACCGCAACAGTCATCGGCGCCGGGCCGGCAGGCCTGATGGCCGCCGAACACCTGGCCCGCCACGGCGCGAAGGTGACGATTCACGACCACATGCCATCGCCTGGCCGAAAATTCCTGATGGCGGGGCGGGGCGGCCTGAACCTTACCCACAGCGAACCACTCGACACTGTCTTGGCGCGCTATCGCCCGCAGACGGAGCCACTTCTCAGCGCGATTCGCGATTTCTCCCCGGACGCGCTGATCGATTGGACACACGGTCTTGGCATCGAAACGTTCGTCGGCAGCAGTGGGCGCATTTTTCCGACGGGGCTGAAGGCTTCGCCATTGCTGCGAGCCTGGATCGGACGCCTGCGGTCGCTAGGCGTCGAGTTCCGCCTCCGCAGCCGCTGGGAAGGGTGGGGTCCCGGGAACATGCCGACGTTCTCGGACGACACGCAAGCGTCGCCATCCGATGTCTGCGTGCTGGCGCTCGGGGGCGCATCCTGGCCTCGCCTCGGGTCGGACGGCAGTTGGACATCCCTGCTGGATCGCCTGCGCCTCACGCCCTGGGCACCTTCGAACATGGGCTTCATGGTTGCCTGGTCCGACCAGTTTCTCGCGCGGCATGAGGGGACGCCCCTGAAGCGGATAGCCCTGACCTTCGAGGGCGAGACGGTACGCGGCGAAGCGTTGGTGACCCGGTCAGGCATCGAAGGGAACGCCGTCTATGCGCTGTCGGCCCAGTTGCGAGACGCCATCCTTGCCCGCGGAACCGCGACTGTGACGATCGATCTCCGCCCTGATTTCAGCGCGCATCAGGTGCGCGAATTGCTGGCCACGCGAAGCCGTGCCGAATCGCTCTCCACATCGCTCCGAAAGGCGATCGGATTGCCTCCGGTTGCTGTTGGGCTGGTGCAGGAAGCCCTGCACGGTGTGGCACGGGGCAGCACCCCGGCAAGCCTGGTCAAGGCGCTGCCTGTTCCCCTGATCGGCATCGCACCGATCGGACGTGCGATCTCATCTGCCGGAGGTATCGGCTGGGACGAGATCGATCATCGCTTCATGCTGAAAGCCTATCCAGGGATCTTCGCCTGCGGCGAGATGCTGGATTGGGAAGCGCCGACCGGAGGCTACCTGCTGCAAGGCTGCTTCAGCACCGCGAAGGCCGCCGCCGCAGGCGCATTGGCGTGGTGGGCGGAGCAGTCGCAGCAATAGGGGCCACCACCTCACGCGAAATCAGCAGGTAATGAAGAAGGCGCAAGTGGGCGGGTTGAGCACGCCGTACCGCCATCAAACCGACGCTTAAAACGCCACGCTAGCGCGGAATTTAGATCGTCTATTAAAACGTAGATCAGGTTTGGAAAAAACTACATACGGCCAACATAGCCGATTTTTTTTACAATTTTAGGGCTTCACAACCATAGCGCGCATGATATCTACACCTTCTGGATGTGTGGAGCGGGTCAATGCGCGTCTTATTAGTTGAAGATGACACCATTGTTGCACGCGGGATCACGTTGGCCCTCAAGGCTGCCGCGATGATCATCGATGCCGCGGATACGGGGGAGGAGGCACTCGAACTCGCCCGCCTCTACGATTATGACATCGT
>CANJXD010000546.1 GCA_947478535.1 Acetobacteraceae bacterium | reverse complement strand
GCCTTCGCGGCATAGGCCGCGGCGGCCGTTCGGCCGCTTGGTCGCCGTTGTCGACCGCCTGGCGCGAATGCGTGCATGGTGCGCGTCAGTCCGCGATGCGATCGAGCATCGCCTGGGTGATCAGGCAGATACCCTTGTCGGTACGGCGGAAGCGCTTCGCATCCTCGATCGGGTCCTCGCCGATCACCATGCCCTCGGGGATCTTCACGCCGCGATCGACGACGACATTGGTCAGCCGCGCGCCGCGCCCGACATCGACATAGGGCAGGATCACCGCGCCCTCGACCTTGGCGTAGCTGTGCACATGCACGCCGGTGAACATCAGCGACCGCCGCGCGATGGCGCCGGAGACGATGCAGCCGCCGGAGACGAGAGAGGCGAAGGCCTCACCGCGCCGGCCATCGATGTCATGGACGAATTTCGCCGGCGGCGTGACTTCCGCATAGGTCCAGATAGGCCAGTCCCGGTCATAGAGATCGAGTTCCGGGACCACGTCCGTCAGGTCGATATTCGCTTCCCAATAGGCGTCGACGGTGCCGACATCCCGCCAATAAGGCTTCGATTCGGCGCGGGAGCGGACGCAGGACCGCTCGAAGCGATGCGCCACCGCCTTCCCGTGCTTGACGAGGTAGGGGATGATGTCGTGGCCGAAATCGCGCTGCGAATTCGGGTCGGCGGCGTCCCGGCGCAGCTGGTCGAACAGGAACTTCGTCTCGAAGACGTAGATACCCATGGACGCGAGCGCGAGATCTTCCCGCCCTGGAATGCCCGGCGGGTCCTGCGGCTTTTCCATGAAGGCGACGATGCGGCTGTCCTGGTCCACATGCATCACGCCGAAGCCGCGGGCATCGAGGCGGGGGACGGCGATGCAGCCCACCGTCACATCGGCGCCGCTTTCCACATGCTGCTGCAGCATGTGCTCGTAATCCTGCTTGTAGATGTGGTCCCCGGCCAGGATCACCATGTGGCGCGGGGCCTGGTCCTCGATAATGTCGATGTTCTGGTAGATCGCGTCCGCCGTGCCGAGATACCAGTTGGCACCATCGCCGCGCTGGCTGGCGGGCAGGATGTCGAAGGTCTCGTTGCGCTCGGGCCGCAGGAAGTTCCAGCCGCGTTGCAGGTGGCGGATCAGGCTGTGGGCCTTGTATTGCGTGGCGACGGCGATGCGGCGGATGCCGGAATTCATCGCATTCGACAGCGCGAAATCGATGATGCGCGACTTGCCGCCGAAATAGACGGCGGGCTTGGCGCGGCGATCCGTCAGCTCCATCAGACGAGAGCCTCGTCCGCCCGCGAGGACGAAGGCCATCGCGGTGCGCGCCAACGGCGCCGGCGCCGGAGTCCTGCTACTTGGCATGCTTCTCTCCCTGCGTCGTCACGTCAGCATCCTGGACCGAGGGCGCATCTTCCGCCATCAGCCAGATCGTCGCCAGTGGCGGCAGCACCACCACGGCCGAAGCGGGCAGGCCGTGCGCGGCGACGCGCTCCGCCACGACACGCCCCATATTGCCCATGCCGGAGCCACCATAACAGGTGGCATCGGTGTTGAGGATTTCCCGCCACGCCCCGGCCCAGGGCAGGCCGAAGCGCAGCGTCGTGCGGGGCTCCGGCGTCATGTTGCAGAGCATCGCCACCGGCGGGCCACCTTCACCATCGAAGCGCAGCCAGCTGAAGACGGAATGCGCGGCGTCATCGGCGTCGATCCAGCGGAAGCCCTCGGGCTCCGCATCCCGCGCATGCAAGGCGGGGGTTTCGCGGTAGAGCCGGTTCAGGTCCCGCACCAGGCCCTGCACGCCGGCATGCGGCGGGTGCTGCAACAGGCCCCAATCGAGATCCCGCGCCTCGGACCATTCGCGCCACTGGGCGATCTCATTGCCCATGAACAGCAGCTTCTTGCCGGGATGGGCGTACATCAGGGCGTAGTAGGCGCGCAGCGTCGCGAAGCGTTCCCAGTCATCCACGCTGCGGCCCTTCGGCATGCGGCCGAGCAGCGATGCCTTGCCGTGCACCACCTCGTCATGGCTCAGCGGCAGGACGAAATCCTCGTTGAAGGCGTACATCAGGCCGAAGGTGATGAGCTGGTGGTGCCAGCGCCGCGCGATCGGGTCCAGCGCCACGTAGCGCAGCGTGTCGTTCATCCAGCCCATGTTCCACTTGAAGCGGAAGCCGAGGCCGCCCGCGTCTGTGGGGCGCGTCACGCCCGGCCAGTCCGTGGCTTCTTCCGCCACCATCGCCGCACCAGGGTGTTCGTCCGCCACCAGCGCGTTCACGCCGCGCAGGAAGCTGACGGCCTCATGATTTTCCGTCCCCCCTTCCGCATTCGGTGCCCACTCCCCGGGCGCGCGGCCGTGGTCGAGATGCACCATGGTCGAGACGGCATCGACGCGCAGCCCGTCGGCGTGGAATTCCTCGACCCAGTAAAGCGCGTTGGAGGCGAGGAAGGCCGCGACCTCCCGCCGCCCATAGTCGAACATCGCCGTGCCCCAGGCCTTGTGAAAGCCGCGCCTGGGGTCCGGGTGCTCGAACAGGGTCTGGCCGTCGAAGCGGGCGAGGCCGTGCACATCCTTCGGGAAATGCGCCGGTACCCAATCCAGCAGCACGCCAAGCCCAGCCGCGTGGCAAGCGTCGACGAAGCGCTTCAGCCCGTCCGGGTCGCCCATCCGCGCGGTCGGCGCATGCAGGCCGATGGGCTGGTAGCCCCAGCTTTCATCGAGCGGATGTTCCATCACCGGCAGCAGCTCGACATGGGTGAAGCCCATCCACGCGACATAGGGGATGAGCGAGCCGATCAGGTCATCCCAGGAATAGAAGCCACCGCCGGGATGACGCCGCCAGGATGGCGCATGGACCTCATAGATGGTGATCGGCGCGCGGCGGGACTGCGCCTTCGGCCGCGCCGCGATGAAGCCGGCATCGTGCCACGCGAAGGGCGAGTCATGCGGGATGAGGGAGGCGGTGGAAGGCCGCAATTCCGCCGCGCGCCCGAAGGGGTCGGCCTTCAGCGGCAGCACCGCGCCGTCGCCGGCCAGGATCTCGAACTTGTAGGGCTCGCCAGCGCCGAGGCCGGGGAGGAACAATTCCCACAACCCGCTATCCACGCGCTTGCGCATCGGGTGGCACCGGCCATCCCAGGCGTTGAAGGCGCCGACGACGGACACCCGCGCGGCATTCGGCGCCCAGACGGCGAAGCGGGTGCCGTCCACCTGCTCATGCCGCGTCGTATGCGCGCCGAGGCGTTGATGCAGGCGGCGATGGGTGCCTTCGACCATCAGGTGGTCATCCATCGCGCCGAGCGTCGCGCCGAAGCGGTAGGGGTCCTCGAAATCCCGCAGCACGCCGCCCTGCTGGGCGCGCAGGCGATAGCCGAAGGGCGGCGCGCGGCCGGGCAGCATTCCCTCGAACAGGGCGCCACGGCGGCGGGGCAGGGGGATCGGCGGGCCGTCATCCCAGGGCAGCACGGCCAGCGCCTCCGCGTCCGGAACCAGGGCACGGATGATGATGCCGCCCGGCCCCGCATGGGGGCCGAGCAGGGCGAAGGGGTCGCCGTGACGCGCGGCGAGCAGGGCATCCACCCCCGCATCGGTCGCGCGCCAGGCGTCCATTCTCAGGGCCTCATCGCTTCACCGGTATGTTCCAGATCTCCCGCGCGTACTCCGCGATCGTGCGGTCGGAGGAGAACCAGGCCATGTTGGCGGTGTTCAGGACGGCGGAGTTCCACCAGGCGGAGGGGTTCCGCCAGCGTCCGTCGACCTGTCGCTGCATGTCGTAGTAGCTGTCGAAATCCGCGGTCACCAGGAAGTAGTCCTCCGCCCGCAGTGAGGCGACGAGCCCGTGATAGCGGGTGGGATCGTCAGGAGAAAATACGCCGGCCTCGATCTGCTCCAGCGCTTCCTGCAGGCGGCGGGACTGGCTGATCGCCATCTCCCCCCGCCAGCCTTCGCGGCGGCGGGCCTCGACCTGTTCCGTCGTCAGGCCGAAGATGAAGATGTTC
>CANJXD010000545.1 GCA_947478535.1 Acetobacteraceae bacterium | reverse complement strand
TGGGCATGGCGGGCGAGTTCCGTCCGCATGTCGATGGCGCGGCGCGCATCGACGCCCAGCCCGGCATAGCTGCTGGCGCGCTGGCCGGCGGCGGTCTGGCGCGTCTGGTCCGCGAGGCGCAGGCGAAGTTGCGCGGCCGCGTCGGAGGCGCGATCCATGGCGGCGAAGCCGGTGATGGCCATGTCTCAGGCTCCCTCAGTGGACCGCGTTCATCAGCGCGTCCCACATGGATTGCAGGGCGGAGACGATGCGGGCGTTGGCGGCATAGGCATTCTGCAAGGTGACCATCGCGGCCATCTCGCTATCGACGTCCACACCTTCCCGACGCTGCACCAGCGCATCGAGCTGGGTGGAGAGCGACCCGGTGGCGACGGCGCGTTCATCGGCGGCGCCGGCTTCGGCGGCCTGCGTCGCCGTCATCGCCGCCGCGTAATCCACAACGCGCCGGGGCGGGGAGAAGGTGGAGGCAAGCTGGCCGGAGGGGCCGAGGCCACCGCCGGGGATCGGCGTATGGTCCACGCCCGCCGCCTTCTGGCTGCCGAAGGCGTTGTTGATGACGCGGTCGAGCAGCGCCGTGTAGCCGCTCTGCCCTTCCGGGTTGGGCGGGAAGGCCGCGACATCGGCCGTGCCATCGCGCAGCAGCGCGGCATTGGCCTGCACCTCGGGATTGGTGACGATGCGGGACGCGAAGCCCACCGAAGCGGCGCTGCCGAGCGCGGGGGGTGTGGCACCACCGGCCTCGGTGAACAGCGTCAGCCCCTGTTCGCTGAGGCGGCCGGCCAGGGCGGTGGCCAGCGTATCCAGCTCCGCGCCCATGCGGGCAAGGGTTTCATCGCGCAGCGCCAGGCCTTCGCCAATCCGCCCGCCTCGCGGCACATCGGCCAGCGCCATGCCGTTCAGCGTCAGCCCGGGCAGGGTGCCGTCCGGTGCGCCGTGATAGGCGCCGGGGGAGACAACGGCATCGGCGATGCCGAGCGGGCTGCCCTTCGGGTCCAGCGGCAGCACGGCGCCACCCCGCATGATCAGCGTCAGCGAGCCGTCCTGGCCATCGACGGGGGTGACATCGACGAGTTCGGCAAGCTGGCCGACCGCGGCGTCGCGCTGGTCGAGCATGCCGGTATTGTCGCTGCCGGCGGCGCGTGCGAGCCGGGCGGCGGCATCGTAGCCCGCGATATCGCGCAGCAGCGCGTTCGCCGCATCCACATCGGTCCGCAACCCATCCTGCACGGATTGACGGGACCGGGTGACCGCGCCGGCGATCTCCTGCATCCGGGAGGACACCTGGTCGGCGCCGCGCAGCGCCTCCGCCTGGGCGGCGGTATCGGCGGGATTGGCGCGCAGCGAGGTCATGTCATCGCGCAGCGTGCCCAGCAGGCCCGCCAGGCTCTGCCCATCCGTTGGCACGCCCTGCAACTGCGCGAGCGGGGCGAGCGTGTCGGCGCGCAGCGCGAAGGCCGCCTTTTCGCCGCGCGCGCTGCGCGCCTCGGTCCGCATCGAACGGTCGATATCGCGCTGCGGCGCGGTGCTTTTCACGCCGCCGATCACCTGTTCCCCGCGCACGACCTTGCGGGTGTAGCCCTCCGTCGCGGCATTCGAGACGTTCTGCGAGGTCATGTCGATCTGCCGCGACACATGGCGGAGACCGCTGGTCGCGCGCATCAGGGCGCTGTCGAGGCTCATCGCCGGAGTCCTTTCTGGGACATCGCCCTAGTGCCAGCGGGGGGAGAGGGACGCGTGGGGCCACGCCATCGCCGCGTCCCGCTCGAACTGGCCGCGAAGGTCGCGCACGACATCCTGCTGACGGACCAGCGAGGCATCGATCGCGGCGGCCAGCGCATCCATGTCCCGGAGCAGGCAATTCAGCGCCGCGGCTTCCGCCTCCGCGTCAGGGGGGCCTTCGAGGGCCGGGGGGGGTTCGGGGAGGCGGTCCGACATGGCGTCGAGCCGCGCCGCCTGATGTCGCGCCTGACCCTCCAGCGCATGGAGGCCGGCGGTGGCGGGCAGCGCCGTGCCGAAGGCGGCAAGGGCGGCCTCGGCCTCCGCGGCGCCGGCCAGGGCGCCGCGCAGCGCGAGGCCGGCTTCGCGGATGCCGCGCCGCAGGTCGGGCTGCGCGCGCCGCCTCGTCGGCTCCCGCCGCCCCGTTCCCGTCAATGCCTTGGTCCTGGCCACGCCCGGTGCTCCGTCATCGCACCGGGGCCCTCATGGCGGTGGTGCAGCGACAGTGAAGCGCGGGACTGTAACCCCGGCATTAACCAATGCCCTTTCGGGCGGCGCCCCGATCGGGCTTCCCGATCAGGCGCGCAGCAGGATGGCGGGATCAGCCTCCGCCGCGTCCTCTGCCAAAGCGGGGCGAAGCAGGATTGTGAAGACCGCACCATCCCGTTCATTGCGGGCCTCGATCCGCCCGCCCATGGCGCGCACCAGGCCATGGCAGATGGACAGGCCGAGGCCGGTTCCCTTTTCCTCCCCCTTCGTGGTGACGAAGGGCTCGAACAGGCGGGCCAGCACCTTGTCCGGGATGCCGCCGCCGGTATCGGCGATGGTCACGCGCACCCAATCGCCCTCGGGCAGGGTGGTGGCTTCCAGCCGCAACCGGCGCGGCGCGTCCTCCGCCAGGGCGGACATCGCATCCCGCGCATTGGCCATCAGGTTGGCCAGCACCTGTTCCAGCGCCACCAGGTGCCCCTTCACGATGGGCGGCGGGCTGCCAAGGGCGAAGTGCACGACAATGCCGGCATCGCGCAGCCCGGCGCCGGCCAGCGCCATCGCGCCTTCCACAGCCTCCGCCAACGGCACCGAGACCGCCTGGGCATTCTCGTCCGTCCCGCGGGCGAAGCGGCGGAGGTGTTCGATCAGCGTCGCAGCGCGCTGGGTATAGCCGGCGATGCGGTCCAGCCGCTGCTCGGCGGCGATGGCGTTGCCGCGCTGCATCGCCGTGCGGGCATTGTTCGCAGCCAGCGCGATGGCTTGCAGCGGTTGCTTGAGCTCATGCGCCAGCCCGGCCGACATCTCCCCGAGCGAGGCCAGCCGCGCGGCGGCGATGGCGCGCTGCTCGGCGGCGCGCTCGGCTTGCACATCCAGGATATAGCCCACGACATCGCAGGTGCCGTCGGGCAGGTATTGCATCATGGTCATGCTGATCTTCACCGGCAGCATGCGGCCATCGGCGCAGAGCAGGCGGAAATCACCGGACCATACGGCACCGTCGATCACCGTCGGCATGGCGGCGGGCAGGCGTTCATTGCCCTCGAGGATGCCGCGCAGCCCACCGGGCCGGTCCACCTCCGCATAGGGCCAGCCTGTCATGCGTTCGATGCCATGGCTGATGAAGGTCTTGGCCCAGCCGCCGTCGGGCCGCGCGGTGGCGCGGAAGACGACGACAGGCGCCGCTTCGAGTGTCCGGTCCAACTCCCGCCGCGCATCCTCGCGCTGCGCCGCGGCCTGGCGTTCCGCCGTCACGTCCCTGGTGTAGCCCACCGTTTCGGCATGCCCGCCGCTGACAGCGGACAGCCGCTGGATGCTGGTGACGAGGTGGCGGCGGGACCCGTCCAGCGCGGTCACATCCCAGGCGAAGCTGGCACTGCCGGAAGCCAGGGTCGGGCGCAGCGCGGCGCGCAGCAGCGCCTCCGGTGGGTCCGCCGTGCCGCCGGCGCGGTAGATCAGGCGGGATTGCCCATCCTCGGTCGCATCGCGCAGGAACAGGCCGACCGGCAGGCCGGCATGCAGCCGCTCCACCTGCGCGCGCCCCTCGCGCAGCGAGCTGGCGCGGCGCAGCAGGTCCCGATTATGCGCCAGCACCAGCCCCACCAGCATCACCAGCAGCGCGATCACCGCCAGCGCGATGGCAACACCGCGCGCGGCGAGGCGGAGGGAGCGTGTGCGCGCCAGTTCATCACTGATGTCCACCGCCGCAAAAGCCAGCAGGTTGGTGCCCAGCACGCTGTGCAACTCGCCGACATGGTCATGCGACACGCCGCCAAAGCGGATGGCGGTGTGCTCCCCCTCCCCTTCCCGCGTGC
>CANJXD010000544.1 GCA_947478535.1 Acetobacteraceae bacterium | reverse complement strand
GCGCGACGGGGGCGAGGGTGACGCGAAGGCCGACGGCGCCGAGCTGTTCGGAGACCAGCTGCACGATCTGGCGCAGCAGCGGGTCCGACGGCGCCGCGAGGGTGATCTCCGTGCCCGGCGCGATGCCGCCTTCCGCGAGCAACTGCCGCGCGCGGGCGGGGTCGTGGTTGTGCACGACATTGTCGGCGGAGGACCACCACAGCCCGTCCGGCGTCGGGCCGTTGGCGATGGTGGCGCGGCCGCCCATGGTGATGGCGTTGATGCGGTCCCGGTCCAGCGCATGGGCGATGGCGCGACGCAGCAGCGGGTTGTTGAAGGGGGGCTTGTCCACCTGCCACTGCAATGAATACCAGCGGCCGACGCGCGCCTTTTCCACCACGATGCCGTCGCGGCCTTCGACCTGGCGGATGTGCTCGGGCGTCAGGCTATCGACGTAGTCGACCTCCCCCACGATCAGGCGCTGCATGCCGATGATCTGGTTCGGGATGGTGCGGAATACGATGCGGTCGAGATACGGCTTGCCCTGTTCCCAGTAGTTCGGGTTGCGCTCCAGCGTGATCGACGTGCCTTGCACCCATTGGCGGAAGGTGAAGGCGCCGGTGCCCACGGGATTGCGGCCGAAATCGGCACCGAGGCGTTCTGCTGCGGTGGGCGAGACCATGATGCCGACCCGATCTGCGAGGTCAGCGAGCAGGCCCGGATAGGGATTGTTGAGGTTGATGGCGACGATGTACGGCGCCACCACTTCCACATCGGCGATCACCGGACGCAGCGCGTTGCGCTGCGGGGAACTCACGCGTTCGTCGAGGCGCCGGTCGAAATTGTACTTCACCGCGGCGGCGTTGAAATCCGTGCCGTCATGGAACTTCACGCCTTCCTGCAACTGCAGGACGTAGCGCTTGCCGTCATTCTCGATCGTCCAGCTTTTCGCGAGCTCGGGGCGGATGGAGAAGTCCGTGCCGATGGTGGTCAGCGTATTGTAGATCAGGAACAGCACCTGGCGTTCCGAGAACTGGATCGAGAAGGTCGGGTCCATCGTGCGGGCATTGTCGTCGAAGCCCACGGTCAGCGTACCGCCACGGCGTGGCTCCGCCGTCTGCGCCAGGGTTGGCGCCGTGCCGCCCAGCGCGGATGCCCCGGCGAGCGCCGTGGTGCCTCGCAATACGCTACGCCTGTCGATGCACGTCATGGCCTCGGCTCCTTCGCTTCGCGTTGTGGTGTGGGTTAGCCCTTCGGTGTCGCGCGGATGTTCTCTCGCAGCGTGCGGCCGCGGTATTCCTTGCGGAATACACCACGACGCTGCAATTCCGGCACCACGGTACGGCAGAATTGTTCGAGCGATGTGGGGAACACCATCTGGGAGACCACGAAGCCGTCACAGGCACGGCTTTCGAACAGATCCTGCATCTGGTCCGCAACGCTTTGCGGCGTTCCGAAGATCATGTCCCGATGGGATTTCTGCACCGCTTCCTTGAAGCTGATGCCTTCCTTGTCCATCACCGATTTCAGCCGGTCCATGGACCCCTGCATGCCCTGCGTGCCGCGCTTCTCCGCGGCGTCCGAGACATCGTCCACCTTCGCGGCGAGATCGACGCCGAGAGCGCTGGATTGCGCGGCCAGCACCAGTTCGGGATCGACGAGGGATTCGAGGTAGGAGGCCTTCTCCTCCGCGATCGATTCCGTCTCCCCGATCACGACCTCGATCTGCGGCATGATGACGCAATCCTCCGCCTGGCGGCCGAGGCTGGCCATGCGGTTGTGGATGTCGATGTAGAAGGCCTGCATGTCGGATTTGGTGTGCTGCGGGCAGAAGATCATCTCCGCCCAGCGCGCGGCGAAGGCGCGACCGCGGGGGGAGGAGCCGGCCTGCATCAGCACCGGGCGGCCCTGCGGGCTGCGCGGGATGGTGAGCGGGCCGCGCGTGCTGAACCACTTGCCCTTGTAGTCGGCGTAGCGGACCTTCGTGGAATCCACGAGGATGCCGCGATCCTTGTCGCTGACGATCGCACCGTCATCCCAGCAATCCCACAGCGCGCAGCAGGCTTCCACAACCTCATCCGCCATGTCGTAGCGAAGGTCGCGCGGCGGCAATTCGGGCATGCCGAAATTGCGTGCTTCCTCGTTGCGGGTGGAGGTGACGATGTTCCAGGCAACGCGCCCGCCGCTGAGGATATCGAGCGAGGCGAGTGTGCGGGCGAGGTTGTAGGGTTGGTGGAAGGTGGTGGAGAGCGTCGTGCCGATGCCGAGGTTCTTCGTGACACGCGCCATCAGCGGCAGCACCATCATCGGGTCGAGGAAACTGATCTGCCCGCCGAGTTCGAGCCGCGTGTGGAAGCCGCCCTTGTAGATGTCGTGCAGCCCAAGTCCATCGGCGAAGAACAGCCCATCGAAGAAGCCGCCTTCGAGGACACGTGCGATATGTTCGTACCGGCTGGGCTCCAGCATGTCCCGTAGGTCTGAATCCGGATGCCGCCACGCCCCCATGTGGTTCGCGGTGGGGCCGGTTTTCAGGTAGGCGAGCAGATGCATCTCACGCTGGGACATCGACGGTCCTGACCCCCGGAGCGCAACGGCCGCTTGTCGCGGTCCGTCCTGGACGATGTTGATCGGAGCATCCGGCGCTTTGCATTGTCAAGCGGCGAGGTGCGTGGAAAGGCAGGTCGGACAAGGCTTCACGATCGTCCTGATGCCGTGGTTGCGACGCGGCCTCATGCCGGCAGCGTGGCGAGGGAGTGTGGCAATCTGCCACCGGTCGCGAGCCGTCCGAGATAGGCGAAATTCGCGTTCACCATGGCGGGCGAGGCTTGCGCGTCTCGCAGCTTCGCGACGTCCTCGGCCGGGAATTCCGGCGCCGCGCCGCCGGCGGCTTCAATCAGCAACTGGATGCGGCAGGCTTCCTCGAGCATGACGGTGAAGACGATGGCTTCTTCGATCGTCGCGCAGGCCATGACGAGGCCATGGCTCTTCAGCGAGACCGCCATGTGCGGGCCGAGCACGCGGGCGACATCGGCGCCCATCGCCTCATCCCGGATGAGTTGCATCGTCGTGTCATAGACCGGCAGGCGGCCCGCGAAGATGGCGCCGCCCTGGCAATGCGGGCGCAGCGGCTTGCCGGTGGCGGACAGCGCGATGAGGTGGACGGGATGCGTGTGGACGACGCAGTTCACGTCGGGCCGCGCCTTGAAGACCTCCGAATGGAGGAAGACCTCGCTGTGCTGGCGCGCCTGGCCGCGCAGGGCGACGCCATCCATGCCGACGGTCAGCACATTCTCCGGCGTCATCTCATCAAGGCCGATGCCGTTCGGCTTCATGTAGAACAGGCCCGGCTGGCCCGGCAGGCGAAGCGAGACGTGGCCGCGCGTCATGTCTCCCTGGCCCTGGTGGGACAGGATGCGACCCGCGAGGATGACTTTCTCCATCGCTTCGTCATGCGTCATCGCGTGCAATTCCTTCAGCCCGGCAGCAGGACGAGGCGCCCGGTGACCCCGCGGGTGGCGAGCCGCCCCAGGGCTTCCGCGACGCGGGACAGCGGCATGGTTTCCATCGGCATAGGCCGCACCTTGCCCGCGCCATGCAGCGCGAAGATCTCCGCGAAGCAGGCGGCGACATCGGCGGGCAGGCGCTGGCGATCGTCGCTGGTCGGCAAGCCGCTGACCTCGATGTTCTTCACTAACAGGTAGTTCGCCTTCACCTCCGGGATGCGCCCACCGGCGAAGCCGACGACGACCAGGCGCCCGCGCCAGGCCATCGCGCGCAAGGCACTCTCGAAATAGACATCGCCGAGCATGTCGATGACGACATCCGCGCCGCCGCCGCCGGTCGCGGCCTTCACCTGGTCCCGCAGGTTCTCCCGGAGATCCGGCGCGGCGAGGTCGATGATTGCATCGGCGCCGGCGTCGATCAGCATCGGCGCCTTGGCAGGGTTGGTGATACCGGCGAGCACGCGGGCGCCGGCGGCCTTCGCCAGCATGACAGCAGCGTGGCCGACGGCGCCGGAAGCGCCGAGCACGAGCACCGTGTCACCG
>CANJXD010000543.1 GCA_947478535.1 Acetobacteraceae bacterium | reverse complement strand
GCAGCCGGGCGGCGGAGAACGGGGAGGACACGGCGGAGGCTCCTTCGCGACGAAGGAGTCCTATGAATCATACCGCCCCGTGGTCGGGGAATCCCAGTTTTCCGCGGGAATGCGCGAGGGCGGGGGGCAACTTCCGCAACAGGTCTAATACTCCGAAGTTACCGCCGGCCCACAATGCCGCGCCCACTTCCGTGCCGTAGCGGCCCTCCGACAGACGAAGGTCGATGATGCCGAGGTCGGGACTGTGCTGGTGCCCCAACTCGATCGCGGCGTCGACATCGGCTGCGATGCAGCAGACATCGTATCCTGCCTCAGTCAAAACATCTTCCAGATAATCGGCTACCATGATGTCGTTCTCGACAATCATTATCTTGGCCATCCGATTTTTCCCCAAGTGTAAAGCTCACCACACAGCATCGCGGAAGCGTGCGATGCACAAAAGTTAATACCCGCTTACAACATATACGCTATTTGATCCGTGAACCGATAAATCTAATGGGCAATCGCAACATGGCTGAAAGTTCAGAAGACCACGGCACTGCCCGCCTGTTGCGACAGCAGGCGGCCCTGGCGCGTTTCGGGAGCTATGCGTTCCGGGAGCCCCTGCTGATGAATGTGCTGACCGAGGCCGCGCGGGTCTGCGCGGAATCGCTCGGCGTGCCCTTCTGCAAGGTCTGCCGGTATCGGGAGGAGGAGGACGACCTGCTGGTGGAAGCCGGCTGCGGCTGGAAGCCGGGTGTCGTCGGCAATGTCGTCTCCGCGGCGAATGAGACATCGCCCCAGGGCCGCGCCTTCGTCACCGGCCAGCCCGTCATCATCGCCAATCTCCTCCAGGCCAACAATGTCCGCCTGCCGGCCTTCTATGCGGAGCACGGCATCATCTCGACCGTCGATGTCATCATCAAGGGCTTGGAGGGCCCCGCCTATGGCGTCCTCGAGATCGATAGCGCCGTGCAGCATACCTACGACCAGCACGACATCGATTTCCTCACCGGCTTCGCCAATGTTCTCGCCGAAGCCGTCGCCACCGCGACGCGCAACCAGTTGCTGCGCGACACGGTGCGGCAGATGGAGGCGCTGGTCCTGGAAAAGGACACGCTGCTCAACGAACGCGCCGTGATGGCGGAGGAATTGAAGCACCGCGTCCGCAACAACCTGCAATTGATCCAGGGCATGCTGTTCAGCCGCCTCCGCGATGGGGAGGAGCACGACAATGTCTCGGTCCGCGCCATCAGCCGCCGCGTGATGACGCTGGCGGAGGTCTATGAACAGCTGCTGGGCACCGGGCTCGGCCGGACCATCGACCTCGGCGAATATCTCCGCGCGCTGTGCGGCCGCCTGCCCGGCCTGCAAGGCAAGGCCGGGACCGGCATCGTGGTGCACTGTGATGTCGAGCCGCTGTTCGTCGAACTCGATACCGTGACGGCGCTGGGCATGGTGGTGGCGGAGCTGGTGTCCAACAGCTTCGAGCACGCCTATCCCGATGGCCAGGGCACCATCACCGTCCGCCTGCGGGCGCTCGGCACGCCGCCGCTGGAAGCGGTGCTGACCATTGCCGACAAGGGCGCGGGCTTCACCGAGCGTCCCGGCAGCAAGCGCCACGGTGTTGGCCTGGTGCGGTGCCTGGCGGAACAGATCCATGGCAGCCTAACCCTGGCGACGGAAAGCGGCACCCAATGGACGCTGCGCTTCCCCACCGGCATCGCCCCACGGGAAACCGCCGGGGTCCTGGGCGCGCTGTTCTGCTGACGATCTTCGCGTGACGTGGCGCGCTTTTGCCAAATCCCGCGGATCGTCACCGATCCGCCCTCAATCACCGGCGGGCGCTTCTGCGGGCTTGGCTAAGCCGCGCATGCGGCGGGCGCCATTCGGCGCCTCGGCCGGCATTGCCGGCCGCCGGTTCCGAACAATGGCATCTGATTTTACAGGAAATCCCGCAGCAGGGCGACCAGCGGCTTGTCCGCCGGCGGCATCGGGTAATCCGCCATCCGGTTCGGCGCCACCCAGCGCAGCGCCTGGCCTTCCACCCCGATGACGAAGCCAGTCCAGCGCCGGCACAGATACAGCGGCATCAGCAGGTGGAAATCCTCATAGGCGTGGGAGGCGAAGGCGAAGGGGGCGAGGCAGCTTTCCGCCACATCGATCGCCAGTTCCTCCTTCAATTCGCGGATCAGGGCGGCTTCCGGCGTCTCCCCCGGCTTCACCTTGCCGCCCGGGAATTCCCACAGGCCGGCCAGCGGCTTGCCTTCCGGCCGCCGCGCCAGCAGCACCTTGCCATCGGCATCGATCAGCGCGCAGGCCGCGACCAGCAGCATCCGCTTGCCCGGCGGGGCATCGGTGGCGGGCTGGTGCACCTGGGCCGGTGCCGCGGTGGCGGCGGGGGCGGGCATGTCGGCGCGCGTCAATTCGAACAATGCGACCGGCATCGGCCCGCCGCGCGCCAGGAAATCCCGCATCCCTTCGCCCACCGGGCGGAAGCCGATGCGCTTCAGCACGGCCTGGCTGCGGGCGTTGTCCACCAGGGCGGAGGCCACCAGCCGGTCGAGGTCGAGATGCGCCAGCGCCCAGCTCGCCAGCCGCCCCGCGGCTTCCGGCCCGACGCCATGCCCCCAGAAGCGGCGGCCGACCCAATAGCCCAGCTCCGCCTCCCGCTTCGCCGCGTCCCGCGTCAGCCCGATGCAGCCGACGAGAACCTCCCGTTCCTCCGGCGTGCCGGCGTGTTCCAGCCCGGTGATGGCCAGGTGCCACGCCTTGCCTTCCGCCATCTGTTCGCGGGTGGAGGCGATCCATTCATCCGCGAGGTCGCGGGGATAGGGGAAGGGCACGCGCGCCAGCGTCTTGGCGACTTCCCAGTCATTCACCAGCCGGTGCAGCTCCGCCGCATCTTCCGGCCGCAGCGGTCGCAGCGTCACGCGTTCCGTGCGCAGCGGCTGGAAGGGCGGGGGCGCCAGCGGATCGGCGTCATCCGGCCCGGTATCCGCCGACGGAAGGGGGGGCGGCGGGAGGGGGGAGAGGGTCGCCATGATGAACGCTGGTCCTGCGGGTGGCCTGATGCTGCCGGAACGCCTCACCCCGCGTGCCGGGGCCGAGCCTGATCCGCCCCGGCTCATACCCCGCCACGCGGCGCGTCGTAAGGGCGCGCCGCGGCCGCCGTAGCCTCAGCTGCGATAGGCGCCGTTGATGTCGATGTAGCCATGCGTCAGGTCGCAGGTCCACGCCGTGGCCTTGCCGCGGCCGAGGCCGATATCGACGGCGATCTCGACCTCCCGCCCCTTCATGTGGGCGACCACCGGCGTCTCGTCATACCCGGCCACCACCTCGCCCTCCCGCGCCATCCAGGTGCCGCCGACGGCCACCGAAAGCTTGTCGCGGTCCGCGGGTTCGCCGGCCTTGCCGACGGCCATGACGATGCGGCCCCAATTCGCGTCCTCGCCGGCGATGGCGGTCTTCACCAGTGGCGAGTTGGCGATGGACATGGCGATGCGGTGCGCGGATTTTCCCGACACCGCGCCGGTCACGTCGATGCGGATGAACTTCTGCGCGCCCTCGCCATCACGGGCGACCATCAGGGCCAGTTCCATCAGCACCGCATGCACGGCCCGGGCGAAGTCCTTCAGCATCGCGCCGCCTTCGGCCGGCACGCGCTTGTGCTTGGTGGCCCCCGTGGCGAAGAACAGCACCGTGTCACTGGTGGAGGTATCGCTATCCACCGTGACGCAGTTGAAGGATTTGTCGCTGCCCTTGGACAGGATCGCCTGCAAGGCCGCGGCCGGGATCTTCGCATCGGTGGCCAGGAAGCACAGCATCGTCGCCATGTCGGGCGCGATCATGCCGCTGCCCTTGGCGATGCCGCTGATCGTCACCGTCGTATCGCCGATCACCGCCGTGCGGGTGGCGCCCTTCGGGAAGGTATCCGTCGTCATGATGGCGTGGGCGGCGCCCGCCCAGCCATCATCGCCGAGGCGGCCGAACAGTGGCGGCAGGGCGGCCACCAGCTTTTCCGTCGGCAGCCTTTCCCCGATGACGCCGGTGGAGGCG